>JBKPDY010000126.1:0-10287 GCA_046728155.1 Actinomycetota bacterium | reverse complement strand
GTGCTCACCTTGAGCCGTACCGCCAGTTGCCCCGCACTGATCGGCGATCCGTGCTCGGCCTGGTACTCCTTGGCGACCTCCCGGACACGGGCGAGCAGGGCCGCCGGCACGGGCAGCTTCGATCCGGGGCGGTCTGACGCGATGACAGAGGTGTCGGTGGCAGACGGCGCCGGGCGGGCTGGCCGGGTCGTGGGCTTGCTGGCACGGTCGGGGCGGGTCGGGCGGGCACCATACGACGCGGGCGTCGATCGGGCCGGGGTGCTGGTCGGTGGGCGGGAGGTGATGCGCTGCGCCACCACAGCCGGGCTGGGCACCGCCGGCGACACTGCCGGCGACGCGATCGGAACCGCCACGGTGGGCGGTTGCGGGGGTTGGGCTGCCGAACCGGCCGCGAGGGCCGGGGGCACGGCAGCGGGTACGGACACGGTTGGGGTCACCGTGGTGGCCTTGAGGGCACGGGTTCGATTGCTGATCGCATACAGCGCACCCGTCGCCATGATCATCATGCCGTCGACGGCCAGTGGACCGAGGAACGCGACGATGCGTTCCTCCCCGTAGTGGGCGAGCAGTCCGGACAGGTGTCGGTAGGACACGAAGGCGGCCACGATTGCCACCGGCAGCAGGCCGCACCACCGCAACAGGTGGTAGGCGAAGCCGCGGGGCCACGGGACTTTGATCAGGATCTCCACAGCGACGAACAGGAAGATGGGCCAGGCCATCGACACCGCGATCGCGCCGTACTGTGGATGCCAGTCAGCGGATGCGCCTACCGGCGGGATGCAGGAGTGGGCGACGTTGGCCGCGATCGACGACAAACCACCCAGGATGGTGCCGGTGTAGGCCCAGCCACGACCGGACACCGTGGGTTTGCGAGATCCGTTCATGACGGTCTCCTCCCTGTAGACGGGGATTGGGGATGCACGCCGCAGGCTGGGCAGCGGCGAGACGCGCCACCTTGGCGCTTGAGAGCCCGTTCCAGGGATCGGCGACCGACCCAGGTACGGGCCAGGTGCCAACTGATGCCGACCTCGGTGATGACCGCCATCAGGCGGGCACCACGGCCGGCGGCATGCTCGGCGAGCCGAGCGGGAAGGTCGCTCCAGCCGGTGTAGTGACCCGCGTGGCCGTAGCGAGAATCGAAGTGCAGCAGGTACACCGTGCCGACAGCTGTCATGCGACACCGCCGCACGGGTCGAACAGCACCGGGGCGTCCACATCGGAGCCCGAGGTGGGCCGAGCTGCCCGGCTGGCCGCTGCCCGGTTGGTGCGGGCGATTTTGCGGTCGTACAGGTCGGCGAACTGCTCCCGAGTCAGCCGGCCGATCGCCTGCCGATCCTCCATGCGCCGCTTGAACAGTTGCGGGCGCACGGTGGCGTTGGTTGGGCAGTCGGTCACCTGATCCGGGTACGGGTAGCCGCAGCCGGGACACAGCGACGGCTTCGGGCTGTCGGGGAAGTGATCGGCGAACACCTCGACCAGGGTCTTTACGCTCACGCACAGGCCGGCCTCCAATAGGCGCCGGTCCAGGGCGTGTCGTTCGGCCGGGTCGCCCCACCGCTGCTGCGCGGCCTGCTTGGACATCCCGACCCGGTTGGCAATGTCAGTCCACGAGTAGCCCCACCGGCGAAGACCGGCGACGGCTACCCGGGTTGCCGCGTCCACATCGGACACGAAGACCGAAAGCTCGCGCAGAGCCTCGATGTCTCCGCCCGCGACACGACGCGCGTACGCCTTGAGCACCCGACGGGCGAACGAGGCGTACTCCGGGTTCTCCACGACCCGCTTGCCGCGCTTGCGGGTCAACCCACGGTTGACGGTGTTCTTGGTCATGCGCCACCGTCCTCGACCATCACCGGCTCGGACGGTGTGAAGCCGTCGCCGCCGTAGACCGGGCACAGTGGCGTGCCGTCACGGTGCGAATACGCCGGCACCGGGTACGACCGTGGTAGGTGCCAGTCGGTCGGTGGGCGGGAGTAAGCCGGCTCGCCACACCCGGGGCAGCGCACGTGCAGCAGCTCCCAGGTGTCGGCCGCCGACTCCAGTTCGAAGAGCACCCTGTCGAGTCCGCGGCCCTTGGCGTCGTTGAAGCCGTACGCGCCATCGCCGTGGTGCCGGACCGTCAGGTACCGGTCCAGGTAGGTCACCGCCGCCTCGAAGTCGACCCCTTCTGGGGTGTCGAGGTGCTCTGCCGGCGCGTCGACCGGTCCGCCGTAGCAGACCATCGCGATCGCGCCGACCGTGCAGGCCGCAGGGGTGAACACCGAGGCGGTCTGGTCGTAGTAGGAGCCCTGGATCCAGCCGTAGCGACGCAGGTACGTCGCTGCGTCACGCAGGATGCGGGCCGGGGTGGTCGCCGCTGGCGCCACCGGGTTGTGAGTAGGCTGCATGCAGCCCACCTCCTTTCCATGAATGGGATTGGGTGGTTGGTGAGGGCTGGCGGCACCCGGCGTTGCTTGCAGGCGATTGGCCTGGTGTCGTCAGCTCGCGGACAGTGGGTCAGCGCGTCAGGGCGATTACTCGCCGCAGATGCGCGTCCAGTTCGGCAAGAACCTGCGCAAGGTGCGCGCGGGCCTGCCTTTCGCCATCGGCGAGACGGATTCGGGTCCTGATCTCAACGTGCTGTCGGCCGTTGGCCGCGAGGACGCGAGTCAGGACGATCACTCCCCGACCGGGCGCGTCGAGGCGCACCGGCACTGCCCGGTGTTCACCGAGGCCGCAGTGATGCCCTTTGGCGCACCAGTCGGGGTGTGCTCGCGTGTCGGACATGGCTAGAACGGAGCCGTGGCCAGTGGCCGGTCCGGTGTGGCGGCGGTCCACTCGTCGTCCGGGTTGACTGGGTCGTCGGCCCGGACCCGGGTGGCCTTGTTCACCTTCGCGGTGGCGAAGCGCAGTGACGGGCCGATCTCATCGACATCGAGCCCGTACGCGGAGCGCTTCTCGCCCTCGTCGGTTTCCCAGCGCGACAGTCGCAGCCGACCGACCACAACGACGCGGGTTCCCTTGTGCAGCGACTCCGCCGCATGCTCGGCCAGGTCACGCCACGCGGTACAGGTCAGGAACAGCGGGTCCCCGTCCTTGTACTCGTTGGCCGCCTTGTCGAACACGCGCGGCGTGGACGCCACGGTGAACTTCGCCAGCGCGGTGCCAGTCGGCGTGAACCGCAGGTCCGGGTCCGCCGTGAGGTTACCGACCACTGTCATGGTCGTTTCGTTGCTCATCCGATCCACTCCCTTTCTGTTGGTGGTGCACTCCGGTCGCCGGATCTGGCGGCCGCCGCACACACCCGGACGCAGGTCCCGGGCGTGACGGAAGCGGTCAGCGTCGCAGCGGTCACGCGGCTATCTCCCTTGTGGACAATCGCGCCGTCATGGCGCGGTGGCGGGCCCGTAGGCCGGAGGCATAGGACGCGATCGCGTGGCAGTTCTCATCGGACAGGTACGCGGCCTTCACCAACGCGGGCACCCCGCCCTCGCCGATGAGCAAACCCACCCCCGGGTTCGTGGGTGAGATCTGGTTGGCCGTCCACCCCCGGGCCGCCCACCCGTGGCCCAGCACAATGTCGGAGGACACGTCGGTGGTGCACCGGCCGGCGAACCGCCACGCGAACAAGTCCCGAAGCGACGTGGGAATGATGTCCGACGACGGGCGCTGGGTCGCGGCCGCGACCATGATGCCCACCGCCCGGCCCCGGGCCACCAAGTCCCGCAACAAAGCGGAGAACAGCTCCTGCGTCTTCTTATCCCCGGCGGTGGCCGAGAAGTAGGCGATCTCATCGACCGTGACCAGGATCGTGCCGAACGCGTCACGTGGGCGAACCTTGCGGCGGAACCGCAGCCGCAGGTAGGCGTAGCGGTTGTTCATCACGATCTGCAACCGGCGAAGCGTCACGATCGCGTGGTCCAGGTCCGGGCCGATGAACACGTCCGCGCAGTCCTCCCACTGACCCAACTCGACCTGCTTGCCATCCAGCAGACACAGCCGGCACGACGGGTCCAACGCCGCATGCGCGGTGATCAGATTGAGCAGGTTCGACTTGCCGCCGCCCGGCTCAGCGCCGACCAGAATGTTGCGGAAGATCATCGACAGGCGTACCGGGTGCCCGAACTCGTCGATCCCGATGAACATCGGGTCGAAAACCGACAACAACACCTCGGCCGGCGACGCCGGCGCGACCGGGGTCAGGTCTGTCGCCGGCGCAACCGGCGTCGAGCTGGGCTCCGGGTCGGGCACGGCCGACAGCAGCCGGGGTGTGACCGTTACCAAGTCACCACGAGCCGGCGGACGGCGACGGAGACGCGGCATCCACATCGGACTCACCCACTTTCCGGGTGCCGATACGAGGGATGCAGCGCCGCATGCGCGGTGATCAGGTTCAGCAGGTTCGACTTGCCCCCGCCCGGCTCGCCGCCGATCAGGATGCTGCGGAGGATCATCGACCGCACCACCTCGGCCAGCGCCGCCGGTGTAGCCGGGGCCAGGTCTGTTCGCGGGCGTATACGGTGTCGAGCCGGGTTCCGGTTCTGCCAGGGCCGGGAGCGGCCGACAGGTTGGGTCGTGAACGGGCGGGCGGTCATCGGGCACCGCCCCGCTGGCGTGGCATCGGCCCAGCAGCCGGTACCGGCTCGGGGACCTGGTCCAGGTCCAGCCCGCCATCGGCGTCGCCCAGTTCAAGCTCCGCTCGGGCCGGCGCCGCCGGCACCAGACCCACCAGCGGGGCGGCCACCAATCCCGTGAGCGGGTCACGACGTGTCACGTCGATACGCACCAGGGCCGCATGATGCGGCGACGTGCACGCCACCCGCACCGCCGAGGCCCAGCACGCCACCGCCAGCCTGGCCGTGTTGTTCTCCAACTCCTCCAGGTCCAGACCCGGGCGAAGCCACACCCACACCCGTTCCCCCGCCGGAGTCGGCCGGGCCAGCAGGATCAGCGGCTGAGCACCCCGCACATGGATCCGGTTGTGCGAGCGCATGAACGCGGCGAAACTCAGCCGCAGTCGGTGCCGCACAATCGCGCACCACACCCACGACCGCACCCGGCGACGCAGCCGCGGAACCCCGAGCACGGTCGCGGCCAGAGCGACCACGGCCAGCAGCGGCACCACCGGGGCCGTGCGCGCTGACAACCAGGTCGACCGGACACCAGCAGCAGGCACAGCGTGATCTCGGCCGACCAGTGCCACAGCACCCGCAGCACCGGCCAGACGGCGACCACCGCGCCCGCCAGCAGACCCAACACGAACCCAGCCGCCAGGCCCAGCACGAATCCCCACAGCGGGCCGAACCACGGCGTCAACACGATCGCGCCCAGCACTGCGGCGGTTGCCACAGTTGCCAGGAACACCAAACGAGCGTGGCTGGCAGCCGACCGAAGCACGCTGCCTTCGACCAGAGTGACGACGCCCGGCCGACCGGAACTTCCAGGACGAGATGCCATCTCTACCTACCTCGATAACCCGAACCGCTGCTGGTTGTGTACATACACGATAGGCCGTCGTGTATGTACACGTCAAGGGGCGGTACCATTCTGTGTGTACATACGCAGGGAGGCTGGCGATGTCGCCGAGAAAACGCGGTGAGGGAAGGACGCCGCACCGCGCCGTGCGAGTCGAAGACGACCTCTGGGAGCGTTTCGGAGCCGTCACGGGCGAGTTGGGCATCGACAGGTCGGCCTGGCTTCGCAGCGCGATCCTCTGGTGCCTGCGCGAACCGGGTGCGAGAATGCCGCCGCGTGCCGGTCGTAGCCAGCATGACGACCAGGCTCATTAGCGTGGTCACCGCGCCGAGCGACGTTGTGGAGACAGCCGTGTTCACAAGGCAACCGTCTCCTGCCGGAACGAGCATCGAAAGATGTGACATGTCTGCTGACACCGTTGCCGACAGCCGACAGCCGGCACAGCAATGACTCATCCTTTTGGGGAGGAGCTGCACCGGCGGCGGGATGAACGCGGCCTGTCGCTCGCCCAGCTCGCACGGCTCGTGCCATGTCACCGCGGATACATTGCTCAGCTTGAAAACGGTGATCGGAAGCCGTCGGCCGAATTCGCGAGCAAGCTCGACGACGTTCTCAGCGCTGGCGGTGGCCTGGCCGCACTGGCGACCACCAGCGCTCATGTCGCCAAGCCGGTTGCTGAAGACGACGGAGACGACGAGTTCGAGGCGTTGGAGCTCGGTCGTCGCGTAGCTGCCAGTGACGTTGGATCGGCTACTCTCGTGAGCCTGGAGCAGACCGTTGACCGCCTGGCGGTTGGATATCACAGCACGTCGCCAGTGATGCTCCTGCCGGATATCCGGCGCCACCTCAGGTACGTCGGTCAGCTCATCGACAAGCGCGCAACCCTCACGCAGCGCCGCCGGCTACTCGTGACCGGTGCGTGGTTGTCTTTGCTCGCCGCAACCGTCGACATCGACCTCCACCGGCGGCCGCCAGCTAGCGCCCGATTGGTCACTGCGGCGTCGTTGGCCGAGGAGACCGGCCAGACCGAGATCGCCGCCTGGTGCTTGGAGACGCAGGCATGGGACGCACTCACAGAAGGCCGTTTCAGGCTTGCGGTCGACCTGTCTCAGGCCGCGCAGCGGGTCGCCCCGAGCGACGGATCCGCCTTCATTCAGGCCTCAGCCCAAGAGGGACGCGCATGGGCAAGGCTCGGGGACCGCATCCAGGCACGAGTCGCCCTCGAGCGCGTTGAACGGCTCGTTTCGCCGCTTCCGCTTCCGGAGCAACCCGAGCACCACTTCCAGTACGACCCGACGAAGCAGCTCGCGTACACGGCGACGACGCTGTCGTGGATCGCCGACCCTGCTGCCGAAGACTACGCGCGCGAGGTACTCGTCCGGCTCGAATCAGGCCGCGATGGAGGCCTGCGCCCACGCAGAATCGCAACCGCTCGCTTGGACCTCGCCCTCGCCTTGACCCGCGTCGGCAACCTCGACGAAGCCACTGGACAAACAGCGACAGCCCTCGAATCCGGACGCCTCGTGTCGTCGAGCGCATGGAGGGCAGCCGAGATCCTTGCCGTCGTTGAGGCCGCAGGCATGCGGGAGGCGGCGACATTACGTGAGGCCTATGCGAGTCTGCTCGACCGTCCGACGCCTTGACGCGCGCGACAGCGGGTCCGGTGCCAGCGGGTCCGGATCGGTGAGAACTTTCTGTACGTCTTCAAGGCGGCCCGCAAGCGGGCCGCAATGGGCGGACGCGCCGCCTCATGCTGAGGCGTCGGCGGCGCGTCCGCCCAGCACCCGCAGCGGTCGTTGAAGCACAGAACGCCTCACGCCGGGCACAGCGCGACGCCGAGGCTACCGTCCAGGACGACGACCAGCCACGACAACACCGGCACCTCGACGCGGCCAGGGTCCGTAGCCGCAAGAACAGTGCCTCCGGCGGCCAAGACCTCCGGCCCTGGACCCGGATCCGGCCTCCGGCGGCCGGGGGTACCCCGAACCCCGACGAGCTGCACTCCGCTGACCTGAACATCGCCGCCGCAGTGCAATCAACCACCGGCCAAGACAACGCCGGGCACCCCGATGCGCCCGGCGTCCATCGCCGCATGAACGGTGCCTCCGGCGGCCAGGACCTCCGGCCCTGGACCCGGGAGTGAGCCTCCGGCGGCCGGGGCTACCTGCCCCGGACCCCGGGCGACTCGGGAAGCCAGCGACGCCCGGCCCTCCCGCCACGCACCGAAGGCCGCCAGACCGCGCCCGCCCGGTCAAGGTCGTTCGGACGTGGGGCGCTCCACCTTGACCGGGCGGGCACGGCCCGGCAGGGACAAGCCTGCGTGACGGGAAGCCGAGCCCTGAGGAAGGGCTTGTGAGATGACCCCGCCGCGAATACGTGACCAACAGAAGCTGCCGACCGACCGCAGCTAGCGCACGCAGACATGAAGTCGACAGCGGATCAAAGATAGTAGTCGAGCGTCTCACCCATCGCCCGGTGGCTCTCGATGACCTGCTTCCACGTCTCACCAACCTTAACAAGACGCTGATCACCACTCGCGATCATCCTGTCCGCGATGTCATCGCGCAGGGCTGCTGGGTCGGCCTTCGCCAGGCGCTCCAGAGCACTTGCCGCGTGATCCCGAGCATCCACATTCTCATGGGAGATCGCACTCGCGAGCACCTCGACAGCCGCAGGACGCGTACGGGCGAGCCGCAGAAGCGCGCTTGTCGCTGGTGTCATCACATACCAATCCTCGAAGACGGAAGCCATACGGCCCAGTACCTCGATTGGCACATGATCGGGAGAGGATGCAGCGAGGTGGTAGTAGCTGACCGCGGCAGAAGTGCGAACACTGAAGAACGGGTCGGTCGTCATCGTGAGGAGCAGTCCAGCGGGAACCTTCTGCGGATCCCACTTCACCAGGAACTCAACAATCAGTGCGGCGTTCCAGCGGACGTTGTCGTCGTCGGATCGGACCGAAAGAATCTTTGAGAGTTTGCGGACTAGCGCTACCCGCTGACTATCGCCGAGTAACAAAATCCGCGGAAGAAACCCTCCCGCTACGTGAGCGTCCCAAAGGTCAAGCGTTTCGATGTCGGAGTAGAGGTCGGCAATGCTCGCAGGTTGCGCTTCGAGGTCTGTGTCGAGCGTTACCGAATGCTCCGGCCACGGCCGACCGATATGGTTGCTCATTGCGCCGAGTCTGGCCTTGTACATCAGCATTGACTTACGGTCTATCTCGCCCGCGTCGAAGCGCGTGTGGCAATTTGGGCACAAGGCGATTAAGTTCTCGAACTTGTGCACGCGCTGATCACGCCACGGCGAGATGTGGGCAATCTCAGTTGTGGTGGCCCGACAACTCGGAATCGCGCAGCGGTGCCCCGCCTCAACGAGAACGGCACGCTTCAGCTCCGCTGGGATGTCGGGTCGGCCTTCAGCCATGTAACAGAGGATAAAGGACGCGCCGATCTGAGGAGACGACCGCTGGTACCGGAGTGGCCTCATGCTTACGCCATCGAGCTTGTAGCCCGCGGTATTCCTTCCGTTTGCCCGGTGCCGTCATAACGACGCTCGGTCATGCTTGCTTGAGCGGATGGGCTGCAAGCAGCCGACGGCTGTCTTCGGCGGAGAAACGCGGCCGCACTATCCCGGCCCGCTTGAGCGGGGCACGACCAGCCCTGACTCGTAGGCGGTGACGACCGCTTGTGTCCGGTCGCGCAGGCCCAGCTTGTTCAGCACGTGGCTGACGTGCGTCTTGACCGTTTCCTCGGTGACGACAAGATGTTGCGCTATCTCCGGGTTGGATAGGCCCTCGGCGACCAGCCGCAGGACCTGCCTCTCGCGGGGGGTGAGCGCGGCGAGCGTGGCCGTGGGCGGCGCGGCGGGCTTGGGGCGCAGCCGGGCGAATTCGCTGATGAGGCGGCGGGTGACGGTCGGCGCGAGCAGCGCCTGGCCGGCCGCGACAACGCGTACCGCGTCGAAGAGGCGCTCCGCGGTGACGTCCTTGAGCAGGAAGCCGCTGGCTCCGGCGCGCAGCGCGTCGTAGACGTATTCGTCCAGGTCGAAGGTTGTCAGGATGAGGACCCGCGGCCGGCCTTCGCCGGCCAGCTGTCTGGTGGCTTCGATGCCGTCCATGCCCGGCATGCGCACGTCCATCAGGACGACGTCGGGGGACAGCTGGCGGCAGATCCGTACCGCCTCGGCCCCGTCGGAGGCGGTGCCGACGACGGTGAAGTCGTGCTGGGTGTCGAGCATCCCGGCGAAGCCCTCGCGGACTACCTGGTGGTCGTCGGCGACGACGATGCGCACGGTCGGCGGCGTGGCGGTCATCCGGGTGCCTCGGTCTTGGCGGGCAGGGTGGCCTCGACGAGGAAGCCGCCGCCGGCGGCGGGGCCGGTGCGCAGGTGGCCGCCGACGGCCGTGGCGCGTTCTCGCATGCCGGCCAGCCCGTGGCCGCCGGCCGGTGCGGTGGGGGGCGGGCCGGGTCCGTTGTCGCGGATGCGCACCTGCAGGGCATCGTCGGTGTAGCGCAGTTCCACGTCGACGGCGGCGCCTGGGGCGTGGCGCCGGGCGTTGGTGAGAGCTTCCTGGGCGATGCGGTAGGCGGCGAGCTCGACGCCAGGGTCGAGCGTCGCTGGCGGGCCACGCAGGACGAGGCGGGTGCTCGTCCCGGAGGTGTCCCGTGCCTCGTCGAGCAGGTCGATGAGCTGGTTGAGACCGGGCTGGGGCCGCCGGTCCGCGGCGTCGGTGTGGGCGTCTTCGCGCAGTACGCCGAGCAGCCGCCGCATCTCGGTCAGCGCGGCACGCGCGGTGTCGCCGATCGCGGACAGCCGCTGCGCCCCGGCGGCGGGC
>JBKPDY010000125.1:0-11438 GCA_046728155.1 Actinomycetota bacterium | reverse complement strand
GGCCGGGGGGGGGCGCGGGGGGGGGTGCCAGTGGGCGTGCGTGGGGGCCCGGGGGGGGGGGCGCCCGCGGCCCCGGCCCCCCCCGACCGGGAGTTGCCTGGGATCAATTGCTACGCAAGATGGACAAGAGTCTCAGCACGTAGATGTAGACGAAGATCAGACCGACGAGCAGGCCGAACGCGCACGTCCAGGCGACCGCCTTCGGCGCGCCGGCGGCCACGCTCCGCTCGATCAGGTCGAAGTCCGTGACGAAGCTGAGCGCGCCGAGCACGACCATCGCGGCCGCGAACAGGAGCGCGATCGGACCGTTGCCGTTGAGTGGTGTGCTGACCCCTAACGCCCACAGCAGAAGGTTGCCCAGAATGAGAACGGCAGCGCCGACGAGGCAGCCGAGGATGATGCGGTTGAACCGTGGCGTCGCCCGGATCACCCGCGACCTGTACAGCAGCGACATCGTGAAGAAGACACCGACGGTCGCGAGCACGGCCTGCAACACGATGCCGGCGTAGACCGACTCGTACGCCTTGCTGACAAGGCCGAGGAAGACGCCCTCGACCACTGCGTAAATGCTGGTCAGAGCGGGATTCGCGGCCCGGGAGAAGCTGATCACGAACCCCAGGACGAGGCCGACCAGCATAGCCATGATCCAAACCGGTCCGAGCAGACGGTCAGGGACGATCGCCCACGCGAGCGCGCCACTGACCACAGTGACGCCCAGCAACCCGACCGTACGGACGACGACATCGTCCACCGTCATCCGGTCGGTGATCGCCGGGACTATCGGCGACGGGTAGCTGGCGCCTGGGCTTGGAGCCGGTGCATACCCGCCGGATGTGTAGGACGACGGCGCGAGCCGGGTGAGCACCGGGTTGGAACTGCGCACGGCGGGCCTCCTGAGGTCATGCGGTACTCGACGGAGCAAGCGTACCGCCGTCATGCCATCCAACGCCGGACCGGTTGCGCGCCCAGGATGATCCGGCCGTCTCAACCGATGTGAACGGTGTCCGGGGCGGGGCTCGAACCCGCATGCCTCGCGGCAGCCGCTTTTAAGGCGGCCGTGTATGCCTATTCCACCACCCGGACAGCGGTAATCACGTTAGCCCGTCGGGAGGACCGTCGTAACGGCCGCATCGGCACAGTGGTTCTGCACTCGAACCGGCCGTCCATGTCCAGACCATGGTTACGAGCGATACCGTAGCGCCCGTGACCCGCCCCTCAAGCCACCCGGTCGCCTATGACCTCGAGGTCAGAACCGACTTCGACCGCCCCGCGCCCACCCCGCAGGACGACGGCGGGCAAGCGAGCCACCGGCGAAAACGGCTCCTCGCGTGGTTCGGTTCACCAGCCGCCGTCGACCTGGGGATCTGCCTTGCGTTCCTGGCGCTCGCGTCCTGGCTGACCCACGGGCTGTGGCCGCACCCGTCCACCCATGCCATCGGCGACAACGCGAACGACCAGGCCCTTATCGAGTGGCTGCTGGCCCAGGGCGTGCTGGTCTGGCGCGGGGACTTCTCATTCGTGACGTACCGGCTGAACTCCCCCGATGGCGTCAATCTGATGAGCAATGCCTCGCACATCCTGCACGGCGTCATCATGGCTCCGGTCACGGCGTTGTTCGGTGCGCCGGTCACATTCGCCCTGCTCGTCGCGCTCAATCTGGCTGGGACGGCGGCCGCGTGGTACCTGCTCATGGTTCGTTGCCTTCGCGTCCGGCGGCTCGCGGCCGGTATCGGAGCCGCTTTCGCGGGCTTCGCACCCGGAATGATGGCGCAGTCGCACAGCCATCTGCACATCTCGGCTCAGTGGCTTATCCCGCTCATCGTGTACTGGGTGATCCGGCTCACCCGGGTAACCGGTGCGCGCGACACCATCCTGACCGGAACGGCGCTCGGGGTCACGATCACCGCACAGGCGTTGCTCGGCGAGGAGGTGCTCTTCCTTACCGCCCTGACACTCGGCTTGTTCAGCCTCGTCTATGCCATGTGGAGGCGGTCCTGGGCGGCCTCGATCGCTCCACAGTTCCTGGCCGGGAGCTCGGTGGCGGCCGGCGTTGCCATGATCCTGCTCGCCTACCCGCTCTGGGTTCAGTTCCGAGGGCCGCAACACACGCCGAACGCGCCATTCAACGCCGCGGCCTTCTACGCCGACGTGGCCAGTTACCCGCTCTTCTCCCCGTTGTCGATCGCCGGCTCGGCCGACGCCGGCCGCCTGGCCACCAGCTCGGCCGAGTACAACACGTACCTCGGTCTCCCGATCATCCTGATCGTCGTCGCTGTGCTGATCTGGCGATGGCGCTCGCCGAGCACGGTGGCCATCGGCATCACCGCGATCGTCATGACCCTGCTCTCCTTCGGCCCGTACGTGACCCTCAACGGCGTCCGGACCGGATGGCCAAGCCTCTACAACCTGATCGGGCGGATCCCGGTGGTCGAGGGGGCACTGCCGACCCGGTACGCACTGGCGCTGATCCCGCTCATCGGACTGCTGATCGCGTTGGGCGTCGACCACGCGGCGGCCTCACCCGGCATCAGCCGTTTCGTCGTACCGGTGGCGGTGCTGGCGGCGATGCTGCCGACATTCCCGCTCCCGATCGAGACGGCCACCCGCGCCCCCGTCCCACAGTTCATCTCGACCGGAGCCTGGCGTCAGTGCGCGCCTGAGGGCGGCGTCATCGTTCCGGTACCGTTGCCCACTCCGCAACAGCCGGACGTCATGCGCTGGGCGGCGGCGGCGGACGACGCCTTCGCGGTACCGGAGGGGTTCTTCATCGGCCCGTACGGACCGGAGGGCAAGTCTTCGATCGGCAAGTACCCGACCGGCACCTCGATCCTCCTCGCCCAGGTCGCACAGACCGGCATCGTCCCACAGATCGACGCCAACACCCGGGCCCGGGCCAAGGCCGACCTGGCGTACTGGAAGGCCGATTGCGTGGCGCTGGCACAGGCGCCCAACGAGGACGCACTTCACTCCACACTGGACGAAATGCTGGGTCCGGGTACGGCCATCGCGGACACCTGGACCTGGAAGGTCACCCGCTGACTCGTTCCGGCGGGTCGACCTCCACATGTGGAGTCACCACCATGAACGGCTCTCGCGGCTCGTGCAGCTCACCCAGCGCCACGACCTCGCGCTTGAGGAACAGAGCCAGCGTCCAGTCGATCACCACGCGGACCTTCCGGTTGAGGCTCGGAATGCGGCTCAGGTGGTACGTACGGTGCATGAACCAGGCCGGGAAGCCACGTACCTTCACGCCGTAGACCTGGGCCACGCCCTGGTGCAGCCCGAGACTCGCCACGGAGCCGACGTGACGGTGCCGGTACGGCTTGAGCGGGCTACCACTGAGCATGGCGCGAATGTTGTCGGCGAGTCGCCGGGCCTGCCTGACGGCGTGCTGCGCGCTCGGCGAGCACATCGTTCCCGGGACCTTCGCGGTGAGGTCTGGCACGGCGGCACCGTCTCCCGCGCTCCACGCGCCGTCCACAATGGATCCATCCGCCGCCACGACCTGTAGCGTCGGCAGGCAGGTGACGCGGCCGCGGTCGTCGCGTGGGAGATCGGTGTTTTCGAGCATCGGGGAGGCCTTGACGCCGGCCGTCCACACGATGGTGTCGGCGTCGAACGCGTCACCGTCGGAGAGCACGACGTGTCCGTCCACGCAGGATGAGAGTCGTGTGCCCAGCCGGATGTCCATGCCGCGGCGCAGAAGCTGCTCGACCGTGTACGCCCCCATGTCCCGGTCCACCTCGGGCAGGATCCGTTGCGTGGCCTCGACCAGCACCCAACGCATCTGCGACACGTTGAGCTCGTCGTAGTACCGCAGCGCGTCGCGGGCCATGTCCTCCATCTCGGCCAGCGCCTCGATGCCTGCGTAACCGCCGCCGATGAACACGAAGGTGAGGGCCCGGCGACGGGTGTCGGGGTCCACTGTGGTCGCTGCCACATCGAGCCGGCCGAGCACGTGATTACGAAGCCAGATGGCCTCGCCGATAGTCTTGAACCCCACCGCGTTCTCGGCCAGACCGGGGATCGGAAGGGTACGCGACACCGACCCGGGGACCATGACGATCTGGTCGTACTCGACCGTCACCGGCGGCCCGACGATCGGCTGTACGGTGGCTACCCTGCGGGCGTGTTCGACGCGGGTCACCTCGCCCGAGAGGATCCGGCACCTGCGCAGCTCGCGCCGCAACGGCACCACGCTGTGCCGCGGGGAGATGCTGCCAGCGGCCGCCTCCGGAAGGAACGGCTGGTAGGTCATGTGCGGTTGCGGGTCGACCACGAGCACCTCGACCTTGGTGGACCGCAGTCGCTTCGACATCCGCAGGGCGACGTACAGGCCGACGTGCCCCGCACCGACCACCAGAATCCGTTGCGGTCTCACAAGGTCAACGCTACCCCGTGCCGTCACGGTCGATAGTGCCGGCTCGACGCAGTTGCAGGGCGAGCATCCCGACCAGCATTGCGGCGAGGACCGCGCCCACGATCGGACCGATGATGCTGCGTTGGGTGGGCAGCCGATCGACGACCGCGTATCCGCCGAGTCCGATCGCGACACTGACCGCGGTTACCGCGATGGTGCGGGCGGCCCACCGCAGCAGGACTCGGCCGGCGACGACCGCGTCGTAGGGCAGGACCGCGGCCACGGCCGCGGCCGAGTGCATCACGTAGAGTATCCCGGCCAGGGCGCCGAGCCGCCACAGCGGCGGCGGTCCGTCATCCGCGATCGTGGCGAGCAGCCACAGCAGGACTGACACCAGCGCGGCGATGCCGACCCATCGGGTCCGTGGAAAGAACACGACCACGATTGCGAACGGGACGAGTAGTCCGGCCTGGGACGACTGCGCCGCGGCGGCGGGGGCCGCGACGAGCAGGGCACCCATGGCCGCGGCACCAGCGGCGAGGCGCATCAGCGCCGGACCCGGCTGTATCCGCCGGATCCTGCGGATCACGTTGATGAGCCGGTCGATGAGATCCTTACCGAGTTCGGTCAGCCATCTCATCAGCGCACCCCGATCCGGGGGGCCGCGGCTACCCGGGTCATGTCGCGCAGCATGGCGTCCAGGGTGCCGGCGCCCGCCCAGGGTGCGACGGGAACGCCGGCCTCGCGCAGCTGGCCGATCAACCCGGCGCGCTCCAACCACCACAGCCGGTGCGCCACGACCCGCCAACGGGACGTGACCTCGACCCGGCGCGCGAGGTCGCCGAGGGTGTCGACGACGAGAACCGTCCGACCGGCCTGGGCCAGTGTGGCGATCATCTCCCCGCTGCGCGGCGACAGCAGCGGGCTCAGCACGACGACGAGAGCCTCGGTCGGGATGAGGTGTGGACCGATCCCGTACGTGGGTGGGTCTCCGGAGCCGGCGGTGGACCGGGTCGCGAGGAGCCATTCGGTGACGAGCTGCAGCTGCTTGCGGCCGGCCGCCGCCCGCAGCCGCCGGGGGTGACCGGAGTACTCGAGCAGCGAGACCCGGTCGCCCTGGCGCAGGTAGTGCTCGGCGATGCCGGCCGCCGCCCGGACACAAGTGTCCACAACGGACGCCGTACCGCGGATCCCACCGGACTGCCCGGCCTCCTCGAGCACGTCGAGCAGGATGACGACCTCGGCGTCCCGATCGGAGAGCGTGTGCACGACGTACGGCTCGTTCGTGCGCAGCGTGAGCCGCCAGTCCACCCGACGCAGCCGGTCACCCGGGCTGTAGCGGCGTACACCGGCGAGCTCGCCGCCCTCTCCCGGTCGGCGGGAGCGGTGCACGCCGACCAGGGCGGAGGAGACCGGCATCTCGTCGTCGGCGCGGAACACCGGCCGCTCAGGGTGTACCCGCACCCGAGCCGGGTCGGCGACATGACGCCCGCTCAGCAGCAGCCCATCGCAGCCCGCGGCGTAGACCGACGCCGGTCCGAGCTGCTGGTACCCCCAACGCAGCGCCGTCCCGAGCAGCGTCACCTCGGTCGTACGGGCCGGAGCGAGATCTGTCGCATATGGACGGTCACCATGCCGTACGTACAACCACAGCGAGTACGTGAGCCGGGCCACCGCGACGTCGAGATGGATCGGGTTCGGGTTCGTCACGGTCATGACGGTGTGGAAACGTTCGCCCTCGGCCGTGGAGTCCTCGGCCACCGCCACCGTGACCGTCGGGGCGACGGTTGGCCGGCGCCGCAGACTCCAGCCGGTGCCGAGTGCGAACGGGGTCGCCAGCACGATCAGATCCGGCCGCCCCAGCACGACCGCGATCATCACGCAGACGCCGACGAACGTGGCGGCCCGACCCATGGCCCGGGTGGGCGACCAGGGGCCCTTCGCGAACAGCCCGGCCGCCCACGACCCCTCCACCCCGTTCGGCAGCGACAGCAGCGGCAAGCGCGCCATCGTCAGCCCTGCGCCGCGGCTTGCGCCGGGACGAACGCCCCGTGCACAGGCAGCGCTCCGGTGGTCGGAGCCGGCACCTGCGTCACTACCGTTGCCACCACCTGTGACGAGTCGACCCGACGCAGCCACATCTCAGGCCGCAGCGTGATCCGGTGGGCGAGGCCGGCGACGGCGACGGCCTTCACGTCCTCCGGAATGACGAAATCGCGGCCGGCGATGGCCGCGTTGGCCCGCGACAGCAATAGCAGTGCGAGGGATCCGCGCGGAGACGCCCCGATGAGAACGTGGGGATGCACACGGGTCGCGGTGGTCAGCTCGATGATGTACCGGCCGATCGAGTCCTCGATCGTCACGTCCTCGAGCGCTTGCTGCATCTGCACTAGCACGTCCGGGTCGACCACCGGCTCGATGACGGCCTCCTCCCTGCGACGCTCGATCCGCCGTTGCAGCACGCCGAACTCCTCATCCGGCGCCGGGTAGCCGAACGACACCCGCAGGAGGAACCGGTCCAGCTGCGCCTCCGGCAACGGGTATGTGCCCTCGTGCTCGATCGGGTTCGCCGTGGCGAGGACGTGGAACGGGGCCTGCAGCGCGTATGTCGTGCCCTCGACCGAGACCTGGCGCTCCTGCATCGCCTCGAGCAGGGCCGCCTGGGTCTTCGGTGGCGTCCGGTTGATCTCGTCGGCGAGCAGGAAGTTCGTAAAGATCGGCCCCGGCCGGAAGGTGAAGTCGTGGGTGCGTTGGTCATACAGGAACGAGCCGGTCACGTCGGCCGGAAGCAGGTCCGGCGTGAACTGGAGACGGCGGAAGCCCAGCCCCAGCGCCTGGGCGAAGCAGCGCGCGGTGAGCGTCTTTCCCAGGCCCGGCAGATCCTCCAGCAGCACATGTCCGCCGGCGAGGATCCCGGCGAAGACAAGGCGCAACGCATCGCGCTTGCCCACCACGACCGTGCCGATCGCGTCGAGCACCGCCCCCGCGATCCGGCCGGTCTCCTGTGGCGACAACGGCCGCCCCCCGATATCCGCCATTGCCGCCTCTCTCTCGCTCGTCATTCCAGCCGTACCAACGCCTGCGCCATTTGTTTCGCCGTGGGCGCCCGTCCTGGCTCCGGATGCAGAATCGCCCACATCGGCTCGCCGAGCAGCGCCCTCGCCCGGGCCTGATCGTTCGCCGCGGTCAACCCGTACTGCTGACGCAGCCACTCGTCGACCACTTCGGCCAGGCGCGGAGCCACGGTGAACGCGTACCGCTGCGGGTAGGTCGCTCCCCATTCGAGCCGGCGGTCCCATCGCCGGATCGCCTTCGTCATCCCGTCGCCACCCTCGTACCAGCCGCCCATGGCTATGCGCGGCGGAGCGGAGACCGCACGGACCAGCTCACCGACCTGCCGCCAGCGGGGCTCGGAGACGGTCAGCAGGATCAGGCGCAACGAGACGCCACCGGCGCAGACGAAGAGGATCAGAAGGAAAGGTGGCGCGTAGCCGATCACGTGGGCAATCGCCCAGATGACGACACTGAGACCGAACGTCACGGCGAGCGCGCGCCATGCCCAGCGGTTCGCCTGCGTCTCGTCGATCGTGGAGTACCGCTCGTCGAATCTGAGCAGATCCTCAAGCCGGCCGTACTCGCCACTGAACGTCCGCATCGTCGAGCGGCGACTCACGACTCGATCCCCACGGGTCGACGGATGTGCAACAACGACCGGCTGAGCTCGGCCCGAAGTTCCACCAACGCAGCCCTGGCCTGGGCCCGCATGGTCTGGTCGACCACATGTGGGGCGAACCTTGCTTCCCGGTACAGCGAAGCCAGGCCGGCCAGGACGTCACCGGACACGACCAGATGGTTGGTGAGCATCCGGTGCACGAGGTCGGTGGAGGTGTCGGCCGGCTGACGCTTCACTCCAGCTTTGGCGGCGGCCTGCTCCAGCCTCACCCAGCAGGCGATGATCGCCCGGCGCGGGTCGGTTTCGGTGTCGTCCAGATCGGACAGGCTCGCGTCGAGGACATCCCGTACGCTCTGCCGCGTCTCCTCGAGTGTCGGCGGCGAACCTGGCGTGACGGTCACCGGCTGGATCCGCTGACCGATCCGGTTTCGGAGCGCGAGCCAGATCAGGTACCCGATGATCAGCACGATCACGGCGGCGAGGAGGCCGCTGATGAGATAGGTGACCCACACGGGGACGCCCAGGCTCCGATCGGTACCCGGGCTGGTGGTCGAGGGCACCGGCCCGGTGACACCTGTTCGCGGCGTAGCCGGCTGCTGGCTGAACCCGAAGCGGCGGCTCGTATCCCTTTCCACCACCGGGTCTGCGTACAGCGCGGCGAGCATGGTCGCGGCGAGCAGCGCCACGATCGCGGCGAGCGGTGCCCACCACCTCACCCTCGTCAACCGGACCCCCATGCCGCCACGGCAGCCGGGGCCAGGATCAGGATGTGGCCGGCCACGACGCGCCTACCCGGCGATCGCGGTCGCGGTCGCCAGCGTCCAGCATCGCCGGGGCGCGCCGGCCGGTAAAGGCGTCCCGCGGGCTGACCTCCCGGGTTTACCGGATCGAGACTTAGCAGCCGAACGCGAACAGGCAACGCTCACCGAACGTCTCGGCGAGTTTCTGCGCGGTCGCGGGGGGTAGGGCCGGTCCGGCAATTTCGACGAAGACATTGTCGGAGAGGCTCATGAGAACATTGCCCAATCCGTTGTTGTTGCCCAGCAGGGCCGGGATGTTGGAGCCGATCCATATGAGACTCACGCGGCCGGGAGCCAGTTTGGCGTATTCCTGCGCCATCGAGACAACGCTGGACCGCGAGTAGCAGCATTGTTCGAGGACGGTTACCCGTCCATCGGTCGGGAAGTCCCGCCCACGGGGGAACGTGAAGGCGAAATCCACGCTCCGACCCATTCCCAGGCGTGGGTCCATGACCTGGACAAGTCTTGGCGCCATCGAGAGCTAGGTCAATCTACCCCCGCGATCTCCTTCGCCTGGCGGAGCACATCATCCAGCATGGCCGGGGTGAGCCGGCCGGTAAACGTGTTCTGCTGGCTCACGTGGTAACAACCCAGTAGCGCTGGTGTATCGGTCAGGTCAACGCGTACCCCGTGCCCGAAGGCCGGTCGGGGCACCGGCGGGCGGACGCCGTACACGGCCCGGACCGCCGGCCAGAACGCGGCCCACGCGAACGCGCCGAGCGCCACGACGACCCGCAGTGATCCGCGCAGAAGCGTGATTTCGCGGTGAAGCCATGCCGCACATGTGTCCCGCTCGAGCGGGGTGGGCTTGTTCTCCGGTGGGGCACAGCGCACCGCGGCGGTGATCCTGGTCCGGTAGAGCAGCAGACCGTCATCGGCCGAGACGCTGGTCGGCTGGTTGGCGAGCCCGGCCCGGTACAGGGCCGCGAAGAGGACATCGCCGGACCGGTCGCCGGTGAAGATGCGACCGGTCCGGTTGCCGCCGTGAGCCGCCGGGGCCAGACCGAGAAGGAGGATAGCGGCGTCCGCTGGCCCGAAGCCGGGAACCGGACGACCCCAGTAGGTCTGACCCGCAAACGATGCCCGCGGAGCGGCCGCCACCGCCTCCCGCCACGCCACCAGCCGTGGGCAGGCACGGCATTCGGACACGGCCGTATCGAGAGCGGCGAGATCTGGTACCGCTGTGGCCGCGCGGGTGACCTCATCGGCCGTACCGGCGCCTGACGCCACGCGACGGGTGCCGTGCCTCACCGGAGACGCGTCGCGAAGAACTCCAGGGTGCGGGTCATTGCGGTGGCCGACGCCTCAGGGGCGTAGACCTCGGGACGGTCGTCGTTGAAGAACGCGTGCTCGGTACCGGGGTAGTCGTAGAGGGTTACGGTGCCGCCGGCCGCCTCGATCGCCGCCTTAGCCTGCTGTATGCCAGGCGCCGCCGACGTACCGTCCCCTTCCGAGCAGTGGATCTGGGCCGCCTTGCCGGCGTAATTGGACCACTGTGGACTCATCCGTTCCCAGGGCAGGGGAGGGTAGAACCCGACCGCCGCGACAATGTGATCGGAGAGCGTAGCCGACCACAGGGCGAGGCTGCCGCCCATGCAGTACCCGACCGTGCCGACCTTGCCGGTCGTGACGTCGTCCCGGCCGGCGAGGAAGGCGGCCGCTCCGGCGATGTCCTTGGCGGCCTGGTCCATCGCGAGACCCATCATCAGCTTGCCGGCCTCGTCGGGTTCGGTGGTCTTCACGCCGTGGTACAGGTCCGGCGCCAGCGTGACGTACCCCGCGGCCGCAAACCGGTCGGCCACGTTGGTGATGTGGCCGACAAGGCCCCACCACTCCTGGATCACGATGACCGCCGAGCCGTTCGGCGAAGCCGGCACGGCCAGGTAGCCCTCGCTCGTGCCACCGTTGCTGGTGAAGCTGACGATCTCACCCATCGATACTCCCTGATTGGCTGCTAGCCCTTCAACTTCGCGAGGCAGAGGATGGTGCCCCGGTCACTGCTGCCGATGAACCACAGGACGCGTCCGCCGTACCAGAAGACATCGTCGTGTTCGACGCCCGAGCAGGCGGTCTCGTTACCCTCCTTGGGCTGGTCGGCGACCTTTTGTGTCACGCGGAACGTGGCGGTGGCGTCGCCGCAGTCGACCAGCTTGATGTTTCCGACCTCTGCCGGGTTCTCGGTCCCGGAGAGGCAGTCGCCGACGTTCGCCCGGCTCGGATTGTCCCGGGAGGTGACGTACTGGTAGCCGACCGCGGCGAGCACGATAACCGCCAGGATGCCGGCGACCAAGAGCAGGCCTCCGCTTCGCCGTCGCGGTTTCGCCGCCGTCTCCACCGTCGCCGCTGGCCGGTCCTCCACCGGAGTCGGGTGTGCCGGTGGCGAGGTTTCCACCGGCGGGTCCTCGAGCGGTTTGGGCGCGGAGCCGGTGGTTTCGACCGGTGGCGGCGCCGGCGTGATTGGTCCGGTGCCGACGCCACCGGTCGGCTGAGGCGGCACTGAGGCACCGCCGAGCGTCTCCACGGGGTGCGGAGCCGGGCCCAGGCTCTCCCGCGGCGTGCTCTCCGACGCGCCGGCGGACGTCGGCGGTTCCGAGGGCCCTTGTGG
>JBKPDY010000124.1:0-64415 GCA_046728155.1 Actinomycetota bacterium | reverse complement strand
GTCCCGGCACGAGCAACGAGAGTGCGCACGTGTCCTCCTTAGGCCGGTCCCGGCGGGACCGGTGGATGAGTGAGGCCACCGAGTCCTCGTCGCACTGGACGGGACCGGCCAGCTCATCATGCCTCCTGCGGGAGAAGAGAGCATCACGGCGAGATCGACCCCTGGATAACATCCGGGGCTGCGGGCTTGTTCGCGATGAGCACATCTACGCGTATGGTGTCCGCGTCCTACTCGGGCAGCGGATCTCGCTCGGGCACCGCCACCCCGCTGCGACGGAGGACATCGCTGACGAAGTCGGCCTTAGCGTTCGTGTACGCGTTGCGATTGTCGGGATAACGGATCGCCAGCCTGCGTTTGAGGTCCCCGTACGCCTGGCGCAGCCGCGCATCGGCCCGCAGGGTGTCGCGGAAGGCGAGCAGGGCCCGGGTGTGGATATCGTCGGCCTCGATCACGTGCAGGTGATGGGTCCGAGCCTCCGGCCTGGGCCGCAGGAACCAGAGCCGGTAACCTGCGCACGGATCCTCCGACCAGTACACCCAGCCGTCGTCGATCAACGGGTCGACCGCCTCGCGCGCCCGCGCCAGGCTTCGGACCGGCGCCAGCATGTCGACGACCGGCTTCGCCGCGAGCGCCGGGACAGCCGTGGAGCCGATGTGTTCGACCTCGCCGGCGAGCCACGGGGAGAGCACCGCGGTCACCCGCTCCCGCTCCTGCTCGAATCGGGCCACCCACGCGGGGTCGTACTCAACGATCTCCACGAGCTGGTCGGCCACGCCCCGACGGTAGCCGTGAACCGTTGTGGCCGGTCGCGGTAGGTTCGGCTCAAGGAGCCTGCCCAGAGAAGAGGCGCGACATGGCGATCACGACCACGAACCCGGCGACCGGACAGGTCGTCAAGCGCTTCGACCCGATGACCGAGGCGGAGATCGACCAGCGCATCGGGCGCGCCGCGCGTGACTTCGAGAGCCTGCGCCGCACCAGCTTCACGCAGCGGGCCACCTGGATGAACGTCGCCGCCGACCTGCTGGACGCCGAGCGAGACGCGGTTGCGGCGATCATGACTACCGAGATGGGCAAGACGCTGGCCTCCGCCCGGGCCGAGGTCAGCAAGTGCGCGTACGCCTGCCGCTTCTTCGCCGCCCATGCCGAGTCCTTCCTCGCCGACGACACGGCCGCGGACCCGGCAACGGTGAAAGCAAGGCGAGCGTACGCGATCTACCGTCCATTGGGGACTGTGCTGGCCGTGATGCCCTGGAACTTCCCCATGTGGCAGGCTATGCGGTTCGCCGCTCCGGCGCTGATGGCCGGCAACACCGGTCTGCTGAAGCACGCGTCCAACGTTCCCCAGACCGCGCTGTACCTGGGCGATCTGTTCGCCCGGGCCGGCTTCCCGGACGGCGCGTTCCAGACTCTGCTGATCGGTTCGGACCAGGTCGAACGGGTGCTCACCGACGCCCGGGTACGGGCGGCGACGCTGACCGGCAGCGAGGGCGCCGGCCGGGCCGTGGCGGCGATCGCCGGGCGGGAGCTGAAGAAGACGGTGCTCGAGCTGGGTGGCTCCGACCCGTTCGTGGTCATGCCCTCGGCCGACATCGCCCAGGCCGCCCAGGTGGCGACCACCGCCCGGTGCCAGAACAACGGACAGTCCTGCATCGCGGCGAAACGGTTCATCGTGCACGCCGATGTCTACGACGAGTTCGCGGCGGCGTTCACGGCCAATATGGCGGCCCTCCTCGTCGGCGACCCGATGAACGAGTCGACCGGCGTCGGCCCGCTCGCCCTCGAACAGGGGCGCGTTGACATCGACGGGCAGGTGCGCGACGCGGTCGTCCGAGGCGCGAGCGTCCTGTGTGGAGGGAGCGTCCCCGGCGGGCCGGGCTGGTACTACCCGCCAACGGTCATCGCCGGTATCACACCCGAGATGCGGGTGTACCGGGAAGAGGTCTTCGGGCCAGTGGCAGGGCTCTACAGGGTGTCCTCGTACGACGAGGCGATCGAGCTGGCCAACGCGACCGCGTTCGGGCTCGGCTCCAACGCCTGGACCAACGACGCTGAGGAGCAACATCGGTTCACCGAGGATCTCGACGCCGGCGCCGTCTTCATCAACGGGATGGTGACCTCGTTCCCCGACCTCCCGTTCGGCGGCGTTCGCAACTCCGGATATGGGCGAGAGCTGTCGGCGCATGGGATCCGGGAGTTCTGCAACCTGAAGACGGTGTGGGTCGGGGGCGACGCGCCGGCCGTACCATCACACGCCGGATCGCACGCGGAGTAATCAGTCCCACGCCCAGTGGAAGCCGATGATTGAATCTTCCACGTGGTCGTAGCGGGCCTGCGCCGAGAACTCGCCGTCCAGTTCGACCAGCTGTTGCTCGAGGATGGTCGCGTCGTCCAGCCGGTCCCATCGCGCCTGCCACACCCGGGCCGGCACCTTGTCGGGGTGGAACTGGACCCAGAGGGTCACGTCGTGCATGGTGCCGATGACCCCGCGGCGGAACTCGGCCGGCGGTGGTGTGCGGTAGGCGAAGGTGAGCCGGTAATGCATCAGAGCCGTCTCGCCCTGCGCGAGCGGCCGGTCGAGCACGATGTCGACCCCGAACAGCCCTTCATTGACGCGGTAGACATCTCCGACGCGGCCGCCCCGGACCACTTCCACCACGAGCTGGTCGGTGTCGAACCGGTACGGGTAGGTGTCGAGCGAGTCCACAGTGGACTTGATGACCTGGATGGTCTGGTGCTCGGCCGGAAGCCCGTCGGCGCCGAGAGTGTGCAACTCGTGGATGGCGAGCGTCTCGTACCGCGATGGTCCGATCGGGCGCAGGTCCGAGAGCGCCGAGCCGCTGATGACCCGGACGGAGTCGCTGCCTCGCAACAGCCCGCGCAGCTGGTCGGCGTGGCGTGGTCCGAGGTCGAACGCCTCGATGAACCGCTCCAACATCTGCGGCGTCAGAGCACCGCCGTCGATAGCCGAGCGCACCTCGGCCACCGGTACCGGCGGCCAGGCGGATCCGGCGTTGAGAACGGCGGCGATCGCGACGGCATCGGTCTCGCCGGGCTGCGCGTGCTCGGCGTGTTTCTCCCAGGCCGCGCGCAGCTCGCCCGGCCGGACGAGCAACAGCCTCAGGTACGAGCCGGCCTGCGCCTGCCGCGCGGCGGCCTCGGTCCCGTCGGATGCCACGATGATCAGGCTAGCCGAGCCGCACCCGGACAGGCATCCCGCGGGAGGTCAACTCTGCCCAGCTGGTCAGCCGTCGCGTGCACGTGCATCGAAGAGTGCACGGTCCCGGTCGTCGCCGGCGAGGTGAGCGGGCAACCGGTCAAGGCAGTCCGACCACCCGGTCGTGTGGCTCTCGCGGGTCGCCGGGTCGGCGAATCCTTCGTGCACAAGGACGAGGCGGGTCCCACCGTCCACGGGGGACAGTTCTACCCGTACGGCCGTCCGCTCCGCTTCGCCGTTCCACTGCCACGTGAAGGCGAGCAGCCGGGGTGGGTCGATGTCCACGTACTCGCCCTGAACCCCCATCAGTCCGGGCGCGTCGATCCGCAATGAGCCACCGGGACGAAGATCCACCTCCACCAGGGTCCCGTACGATGCCGGCCAGAACCAGCGGGTCAATTCGTCGGCGTCAGTCAGCGCGTGCCACACCCGCACGGGCGGCGCGGCCAGCGTCCGCTCGAGTCGTAGGTGCATCACGACTGCTCGCCTCCGCGCTCGCTCCGCTGCTGCCACCCCGCGCAATGCTTCGTTGGTCGGCTCGCAAGCTCGCCGAAGCTGCTCCGCTGCGCTCCACGTCTCCGCGGGGGCCCCGGCTCGGGCCTGACGGCCCTGCGATGCTCACTCGCTGTCGGCTCGGCGGTCACGGCTGACCCAGGTATGACTCGAGAGCGTCCAGGCGGTCGGTCCAGAAGGCGTAGTAGCGATCGAGCCACCGTGAGGCCTCGGCCAGGGGACGACCGCGCAGGCTGCAGACGACCGTACGGCCGTGCCGGACCCGTTCGACGAGGCCGGCCCGCTCGAGCACGGTCAGATGCTTGGTGACGGCGACCAGCGACATCGGCTGCGGGGCGGCGAGTTCACCGACCGTACGGCGGCCGGTGGCGAGCGAGGCGACGACGTCGCGCCGGGTGGGGTCGGCTAGAGCCGCGAACGTCCGGTCCAGCGGGTGAGCCTGACTATTAACCATGTGGTTAACTATCGGACCGCCGAGCCACGTCGTCAATGCCACGGGTAGACTTTCTGGCGTTTTGCCGTCCTCAACCCCGATCCGAAAGGCGACGTCCCGCGCCCATGGCCACCACCAACGACCTCAAGCCCGGCCTGGTGCTCAATCTCGATGGCGACCTGTGGTCCGTCGTAGAGTTCCAGCACGTCAAGCCGGGCAAGGGCGGCGCCTTCGTCCGTACGACGCTGAAGAACGTCCTGTCCGGCAAGGTTGTCGACCGTACCTTCAACGCCGGTACGAAGGTCGACACGGCGACGGTCGACAAGCGCACGATGCAGTACCTGTATGCCGACGGCGACGACTTCATCTTCATGGACCTGTCGTCGTACGAGCAGATACCGGTGCCAGCTTCGACGGTCGGTGGCGCGACGAACTACCTACTGCCCGAGGCCGAGGTGACGGTCGCCGTGCACAATGGCGTGCCTCTCTACGTCGAGCTGCCGGCCAGCGTCGTGCTACAGATCACCTACACCGAGCCGGGTCTGCAGGGCGACCGCTCCACCGGCGGCAACAAGCCTGCGACGGTCGAGACAGGCGCCACGGTCATGGTGCCGCTCTTCGTCACGACCGGTGAGAGGATCAAGGTCGACACTCGGGACGGCCGCTACCTCGGGCGTGCCTGACCCCGATGATCCAGCCGCAGCAGAACCCGTCGCGGCGAAAATCCCGCCGGCGTGCGCTGGACGTGCTCTACTCCGCCGACCTTCGCGACCTACCGGCCCGGACGGTGCTCTCCGACACGCTCGACCGGATGGGGCGGGGACGACCCGAGCACATGGGATACGCCGTGCTCATCATCGAGGGCGTGATCGACCACGCGGACCGCATCGACGAGCTGATCTCGACGTACGCCGAGGGATGGACGCTGGACCGGATGCCGGTGGTCGACCGCAACCTACTCCGGATCGCGGTCTTCGAGCTGCTCTACCGCGACGACGTCGACGATCCGGTGGCCATCTCCGAGGCGGTCGAGCTGGCCGGGGAGCTCTCGACCGACGACTCGCCGCGATTCGTCAACGGACTGTTGAGCCGGATCGCCGAGTACGCCTCGCCCTGACGGACGGAGGCAACCGAAGCCGTTGGGAGCAACGATGACGTACTTGGTGGGGGGTGCAGTCAAGGATGTTGTCTTGGGTGGTACCTGGTCCGGGTCGCCGGTTCGAGGTCACTCGGCGGGATAGGTTTCGGTTCGGTGTGTTGACTGGGGAGCTGCGGGGCGGCGGAGACGATGACTCGGCTGCTCGGAGCTGGGCGAGTGCGGCCCGGACGCGGTCGTAGGTCTCACGTAGGACCTGGGCTTGTGACAGGTGGGGTGGTGGGGGTGGTTCGGGTCGTCGGTGCGCTGGTTGACTGCTCTGCGACCCAGCGCACCAGAGTGCTCACACCACGCGCATAGGCGGCGTACGGCTTGCACCTGTTCATCCCGCAGAGGCGCCCCGCACTGGTCCCGACGTGTTTGTGGATGCGCGGGTGGACGCGCGGCTTGCTGGAGGCCTGAGTGCATCCAAGCGTCGAAGCCGTACCCGACGCTGGCGGTCAGCCGTTGAAGAACGCGCGCGGGTCGTCGACGAGCACGCCCTGTTCGGTCAGGCGGTCGACGAGGCCGGTCGGCGAGTCGTCATACACGATCGCGAGTGCGCGAAGGTCGTCGGCCCGGATCGAGAGGACCCGCCCGTTGTAGTCGCCGCGGGCCTGCTGGATCGCCCGGGCGTACTTGGCGACGTAGGCGAGCTCATCGTTGGAGTGGTCGTAGAGCTTCTCCAGATCGAGGACGATCTTGTTGCCGGGCTCGCCGCGGGCCGACCCACCCTCGGGCAGCAGCTCGGCCACCGGTACCCGGTAGAAGTCGGCCAGTTCGGCGAGGCGGGAGACGGTCACCGCGCGATCACCGCGCTCGTAGGAGCCGACCACGACGGCCTTCCACCGCCCGGACGACTTCTCTTCGACGCCCTGCAGGGAGAGCCCCTGCTGCTGTCGGATGGAGCGCAGACGCGCGCCGAGGGACTTGGCGTAGTCAGAAGGCATCAGACACTCCCCAGTGAGAGCCTGGGGTTCCTCCCCAGCAACCGTTACGGAGCGTGACGGTACTGTCCCGGCGACACGCGGTCAAGTATTCCTCCCTTGCCGTTGGTTACATCACCATGATTGATAAGCTCGGTATCCAGTTAGACGTCCTTTAACGACCCGTCCCGTGAGGCGGGGAAGGAGGTCCGCTGTGGCTCGTGAGGTCATTGGGACGCGTGACGACGCGCCCGATGTCGGTAAGAGCATCGTCTCCGGTGTCGACCTGGCCCGTATTGTCGACCGGATCGCCCATCAGGTGCTGGAGAAGACAGACGGCGCCCGCGACACTCTTCTGCTCGGCATCCCCACCCGTGGTGTTCCGCTCAGCCGGCGTCTCGCCGAACGCATCCAGGCATTCGAGGGTACGGCGATCGGTACGGGCATCCTCGACGTGACGCTCTACCGGGACGACCTGCGCCTGCGCGGCACTCGTGCGATCGGCCCGACCGATCTCCCTCCAGGGGGGGTCGACGGGCGCCGGGTCATCCTCGTCGACGACGTGCTCTACTCGGGCCGGACGATCCGGGCCGCGCTGGACGCCTTGGCCGACCTGGGCCGGCCCAAGCAGGTACAGCTGGCCGTACTGGTCGATCGGGGGCACCGGGAACTGCCGATCCGGGCCGACTACGTCGGCAAGAACATCCCGACCGCGATCGACGAGCTGGTCCAGGTTCGCCTCCGCGAGATCGACGGCATGGACGAGGTACGCATCGTGGGGAGCACGACGCCATGAGCGGCCTGGGCATCAGACACCTGCTGAGCGCGGCCGACCTGGACCGCCGGGCGGCCGTCGCCGTGCTGGACACAGCCACCGAGATGGCCGCGACCGCCGGCCGTGAGGTGAAGAAGCTGCCGACCCTGCGCGGGCGGACGGTGGTGAACCTGTTCTACGAGGACTCGACCCGTACCCGCATCTCGTTCGAAGCGGCGGCCAAGCGGCTCAGTGCGGACGTGATCAACTTCTCGGCCAAGGGGTCAAGCGTGTCCAAAGGGGAGAGCCTGAAGGACACCGCGCTGACCCTGCAGGCGATGGGGGCGGACGCGGTAGTGATCCGCCATCCGGCGAGCGGCGCGCCGCACCGGCTCGCGCAATGGGTCGACGGGTCGGTGCTCAACGCCGGTGACGGCACCCACGAACACCCGACCCAGGCCCTTCTCGACGCGTACACCATGCGCAGCCGCCATGGCCGGGTCGAGGGCCTGAAGGTCGCGATCGTCGGCGACGTGCTGCACAGCCGGGTCGCCCGGTCGAACGTGCATCTGCTGCACACTCTCGGCGCGCACGTCACGCTTGTCGGGCCGCCGACGCTGCTACCGGTCGGTGTGGACGCCTGGCCGGCGGACGTGAGCTACGACCTCGACGCGGTGCTGGCCGGTGCCGACGTGGTCATGATGCTGCGGGTCCAGCGCGAACGGATGAGCGACTCGTACTTCCCCTCCGAGCGTGAGTACGCCCGCCGGTACGGGCTCGACGCCGACCGGGTACGGGCTCTGCCGGGACATGCGATCGTGATGCACCCAGGTCCGATGAACCGTGGCATGGAGATCGCCCCCGACGTGGCCGACTCGGCCCGGTCGACCGTCGTCGAACAGGTGGCCAACGGGGTCAGCATCCGGATGGCCGTCCTCTACCTGATGCTGGGAGGCGGACGCCGGTGACCGGATACCTGATCAGGGGAGCGAGCCTCGCCGGAGCCGAGCCGATCGACCTTCTCATCCGGGACGGCGTGATCGGGCAGATCGGGCGCAGGCTGACCGTACGCGGGGCCGAACTGGTCGACGCCGACGGGTTGATCGCCCTGCCGGGGCTGGTCGACCTGCACACGCATCTGCGCGAGCCCGGGCGGGAGGACGCGGAGACGGTCGAGTCGGGATCGCGGGCGGCGGCCATGGGCGGGTACACCGCAATCTGCGCGATGGCGAACACCTCGCCCGTGGCCGATACCGCCGGTGTGGTGGAGCAGGTGTGGCGGCTGGGCCGGGAGGCGGGTCTGGTCGACGTGCAGCCGGTCGGGGCCGTGACCGTCGGTCTAGCCGGGGAACGCCTCGCCGAGCTCGGGGCGATGGCCGACTCCGCCGCCCGCGTGCGGGTCTTCTCCGACGATGGGCACTGCGTAGCCGACCCGCGGCTGATGCGCCGGGCCCTGGAGTACGTGAAGGCGTTCGACGGGGTGATCGCTCAGCACGCGGAGGAGCCGCGGTTGACCGAGGAGGCGCAGCTGCATGAGGGCGTGGTCTCGGCCCGGCTGGGCCTGCGCGGGTGGCCGGCCGTCGCCGAGGAGGCGATCATCGCCCGCGACGTACTCCTCGCCGGACACGTTGGCGCCCGCCTGCACGTCTGTCACGTCTCCACCGCGGGCTCGGTGGAGATAGTGCGCTGGGCGAAGCGACGGGGCGTCCGGGTCACCGCGGAGGTGACTCCGCATCACCTTCTGCTCACCGACGAGATGGCCGAGGGGTACGACCCGGTCTTCAAGGTCAACCCACCCTTGCGTACGCGTGAGGATGTGTCGGCCCTGCGCGACGCTCTGGTGGAGGGTGTCATCGACGCGGTCGCCACCGATCATGCCCCGCACGCCGTGCAGGACAAGGAGTGCGAGTGGTCCTATGCCAGGCCCGGCATGCTGGGTCTCGAGACGGCTCTGTCCATTGTGGTCGACGCTGTGCTGGAACCGCTGGGCTGGGATGGGATCGCCCAGCGGACGAGCCGCGCGCCAGCTCGGATCGCCGGCCTGTCGGAGCACGGCCACGACCCGGTGGTGGGACAGCCGGCGAACCTCACCCTGGTGGATCCGTCGGCACAGTGGACGGTCGAACCATCCACATTGGCCAGTAGAAGTCGGAACACACCCTACGCCGGGATGACGTTGCCTTGCCGGGTAATGGCTACGTTCCACCATGGACGGCCGACGGTCCTGGACGGGAAGGCGACCCGGTGATGCGGAGGGAGGCGCTGCTCGTCCTCGAGGACGGCCGGACATTCCACGGCGAAGCCTACGGCAGTCTGGGGGAGACCTTCGGCGAAGCGGTCTTCACCACCGGGGTCACCGGTTACCAGGAGACCTTGACCGACCCGTCGTACCACCGTCAGGTCGTGGTGCAGACCGCCCCGCACGTCGGGAACACCGGTGTCAACGGCGAGGACGACGAGTCCGACCGCTTCTGGGTTGCCGGTTATGTCGTCCGGGATCCCACGCGTACCCCGTCGAACTGGCGGTCAACCGGTGGTCTGGAGGACCGGCTGGCCGCCGAAGGAGTCGTCGGCATCTGCGGCATCGACACTCGCGCGCTCACCCGTCACCTGCGCGAGCGGGGCGCGATGCGGGCGGGGGTGTCCAGTGTGGAGACCGATCCGGTCTTGCTACAGGAGCGGGTGCTGGCCTCGCCGCCGATGCTCGGGGCAGACCTGTCGGCCGAGGTCTCCACTCCCCAGGCGTACACAGTGGACGCAGTTGGCGAGCGCCGGTTCACCGTGGCCGCGCTCGACCTGGGGATCAAGCGCAACGTGACCCGGCGGCTCGCCATTCGGGGAGTCACGACGCACGTCCTGCCGGCGTCGTCCACTCTGGACGATCTGCTCGCGGTCACACCGGACGCGGTCTTCTTCTCGCCCGGCCCCGGCGACCCGGCGACCGCGGGACATGCGGTCGGTCTGGCCCGGGCGGTCCTGAGCCGGCGCGTTCCCCTGTTCGGCATCTGCTTCGGTAGCCAGATCCTTGGGCGGGCACTGGGATTCGAGACGTACAAGCTCGGGTACGGCCACCGCGGTATCAACCAGCCGGTGCTCGACCGGGTGACCGGGCGGGTGGGGGTCACGTCGCACAACCACGGTTTCGCAATACAGGCGCCGGTGGACGGCGTGACGGAAACGGACTTCGGCCGGGTCGAGGTGAGCCACGTGTGCCTCAACGACGGCGTCGTCGAAGGCCTGCGCTGTCTGGACGTACCGGCGTTCACAGTCCAGTACCACCCGGAGGCGGCGGCCGGTACACACGACGCGGACTATCTTTTCGATAGATTCACCGAACTGGTCGGCGCGCATGCCTAAGCGGACCGATCTGCACCACGTACTCGTCATCGGGTCCGGACCGATTGTCATCGGGCAGGCGTGCGAGTTCGACTACTCCGGTACCCAGGCCTGCCGGGTGCTGCGGGCGGAAGGCCTGCGGGTGTCGCTGGTCAACTCCAACCCGGCCACCATCATGACCGACCCCGAGTTCGCCGACGCCACCTACGTCGAGCCGATCACGCCGGACTTCGTCGAGAAGGTGATCGCCCGGGAGCGGCCCGACGCGCTTCTCGCGACCCTCGGCGGACAGACCGCTCTCAACACCGCGGTGGCGCTGCACGAGTCCGGCGTGCTCGACAAGTACGGCGTCGAGCTCATCGGTGCGGACATCGACGCGATCCGGCGCGGCGAGGATCGGGAGCTGTTCAAGCAGATCGTGGCGCGGGCCGGCGGTATGGTGCCCCGGTCCCGGGTGTGCCATTCGATGCCGGAGGTACAGGCGGCCATCGACCAGCTCGGGCTTCCGGTCGTGATCAGGCCGTCGTACACGATGGGCGGTCTCGGCTCCGGCATGGCCCACACACGGGTGACGCTCGAGCGACTGGCGGGCACCGGGCTCACCGCGTCGCCGGTGCACGAGGTCCTCATCGAGGAGAGCGTGCTCGGCTGGAAGGAGTACGAGCTGGAGCTGATGCGCGACCGCAACGACAACGTGGTCGTCGTCTGCTCGATCGAGAACGTCGACCCGATGGGTGTCCACACCGGAGATTCGGTCACGGTCGCGCCGGCGATGACGCTCACCGACCGGGAGTACCAGGCGATGCGCGATGTGGGTATCGCCGTGCTCCGCGAGGTCGGGGTCGACACCGGCGGCTGCAACATCCAGTTCGCGGTGAACCCGGTCGACGGCCGGCTGGTCGTCATCGAGATGAATCCGCGGGTGTCCCGTTCGTCGGCGCTGGCCTCGAAGGCGACCGGCTTTCCGATCGCGAAGATCGCCGCCAGGCTCGCGATCGGGTACACCCTGGACGAGATCCCCAACGACGTCACCCTGGAGACGCCGGCCGCGTTCGAGCCCACGCTCGACTATGTCGTGGTGAAGATTCCCCGGTTCGCCTTCGAGAAATTCCCCGGCGCCGACCCCGAGCTCACCACGACGATGAAGTCGGTCGGCGAGGCGATGTCCCTCGGCCGCAACTTCACGGAGGCCCTGAACAAGGCGATGCGGTCGATGGAGACGAAGGCGGCCGGATTCTGGACGATCCCCGACCCGCCTGGAACGACGCTCGAGTCCACACTGGACCTTCTGGCCACGCCGCATGAGGACCGCCTGTACGCCATCGAACGCGCGCTACGCATGGGTGCGAGCGTGGCCGACGTGAGCGCGGCGACCGGTGGCATCGACCCATGGTTCGTCGACCAGATCACGTCCCTTGTGGACCTTCGGGCCGACATCATCGCGGCGCCCGTGCTCGACCGGACGCTGCTGCGCCGGGCGAAGCGGGCCGGACTCTCGGACCGCCAGATCGCCGCCCTGCGTCCGGAACTGGCCGGCGAGGACGGGGTACGCGGACTGCGGCACCGGCTGGGATTGCGTCCGGTGTACAAGACGGTCGACACCTGCGCCGCCGAGTTCGCGGCGACGACGCCGTACCACTACTCGTCGTACGAGGACGAGACCGAGGTCGCCCCGTCCGACCGTCCCAAGGTACTCATCCTAGGCTCGGGTCCGAACCGGATCGGCCAAGGCATCGAGTTCGACTACTCGTGCGTGCACGCGGCAATGGCGTTGCGTGACGCGGCGTACGAGACCGTCATGGTCAACTGCAACCCCGAAACCGTCTCCACCGACTACGACACGGCCGATCGGCTGTACTTCGAGCCGCTCACGTTCGAAGACGTACTCGAGGTCTGGCATTGCGAGGACTCGACCGGCCGGGCGGCCGGCGGACCCGGAGTCGTCGGCGTCATCGTGCAGCTCGGCGGACAGACTCCGCTCGGCCTTGCCCGGCGGCTCGAGGCGTCCGGTCTCCCGATCGTCGGGACCTCGCCCGAGTCGATCCACCTCGCCGAGGACCGCGGGGCCTTCGGCAAGCTGCTCACCGGGGCCGGGCTGCTCGCGCCGGCCCACGGGACGGCGACCTCGTTCGACGCGGCGAAGGCGATCGCCGACGAGATCGGTTATCCGGTGCTGGTCCGGCCGTCCTATGTGCTCGGTGGCCGCGGAATGGAGATCGTCTATGACGACGCCACCCTGCGCGCCTACATCGCCCGGGCTACCGACATCTCACCCGACCACCCGGTTCTGGTCGACCGGTTCCTCGACGACGCCATCGAGATCGATGTGGACGCCCTCGTCGACGCCACGGGCGAGGTCTACCTGGGCGGCATCATGGAGCACATCGAGGAGGCCGGCATCCACTCCGGCGACTCGGCCTGCGCCCTGCCGCCGATCACCCTCGCCTCGACCGATGTGGCGAAGGTCCGCGGCTACACCGAGGCGATCGCCCGGGGCATCGGGGTCCGAGGGCTGCTGAACGTGCAGTACGCGCTCAAGGACGACGCGCTCTACGTCCTCGAGGCAAATCCCCGCGCATCCCGGACCGTGCCGTTCGTATCGAAGGCCACCGCGGTTCCGCTCGCCAAGGCCGCCGCGCGGGTGATGCTCGGAGCGAGCATCGCCGACCTGCGCCACGAGGGCCTGCTTCCATCCACATGCGACGGTGGCGAGCTGCCGGCCTGGGCCCCGGTCGCGGTGAAGGAGGCGGTGCTGCCGTTCAAGCGGTTCCGCACCACCGAGGGCCAGAATCTGGATAACCTGCTCGGGCCCGAGATGAAGTCGACCGGTGAGGTGATGGGGATCGACATGGCGTTCGGCCACGCCTTCGCCAAGTCGCAGACCGCCGCCTACGGGTCGCTTCCTACGTCCGGCCAGATCTTCGTGACGGTGGCCAACCGGGACAAGCGGGGGATGATCTTCCCGGTGAAGCGCCTCGCCGATCTCGGCTTCTCGATCGTCGCCACCCAGGGCACCGGCGAGGTGCTGCGCCGGCACGGCGTCGCCTGTGAGATCGTGCGCAAGCATTACGAGGAGGGCGCATCCGGGCGCGATGCCGTATCCCTCATCGGCAGCGGCGAGGTGGCTCTGGTCATCAACACCCCGCAGGGCAGCGGGGCTCGGCTGGACGGGTACGAGATCCGATCCGCCGCGGTCGCGGCCGACATCCCCTGCATCACCACCGTTCCCGGCGCCGCGGCCGCGGTGATGGGAATCGAGGCGCTGATCCGGGGCGAGATGTCGGTGCGCCCCCTCCAGCAGTTGCACGCCTCACTGCGGTCCGTCCGATGAGGAGCGTGTACGAGGCTGTGGCCCGACCGGTCCTGTTCCGGCTCGGGCACGGGGACGCGGAGGCGGCCCACGAGTGGACCCTGCGCCGCCTGCACAGGTTGCCGGCGTGGGCGCTATCCGGGCTGCGCCAGCGGTATGCCGTGACAGAGCCGGCCGAAGTCTTCGGACTCATGTTCCCGAACCGGGTCGGGCTCGCCGCGGGGATGGACAAGGACGGCGTCGCGTTGACGGCGTGGCCGGCGCTCGGGTTCGGCTTCGTCGAGGTCGGCACGGTGACCTGGCATGAACAGCCGGGAAGCGACCGACCGCGCGTTTTCCGCCTGCGCGACTCATCCGCGTTGATCAACCGGATGGGTTTCAACAATGCCGGCGCCGAGGCGCTGTCCCGCCGGCTGGCCGCGGTCCGTGCGGCCGGCCGGATCCGGGTTCCGATCGGGATCAGCCTCGGCAAGTCGAAGGTCACGCCATTGACCGACGCCGTGGCCGACTACCTCGCCGCGTTCCGGGTACTGCGTCCGTACGGTGACTACTTCGCGGTCAACGTGAGTTCGCCGAACACCCCTGGGCTCCGGTCGCTGCAGGAGCGCGACCGGCTGGACGAGCTGCTCGCCGCATTGCGGGCGGAGTCCGCGGGCACGCCGCTGCTGGTCAAGCTCGCCCCGGACCTGACCGACGCCGCGATCGCCGACGCCCTGGACGTGTGCCTGCGGCGCGGGGTCGCCGGGGTGATCGCCACGAACACCACCCTGTCCCGTACGGGTCTGGCGGCAACGGACCTGCTGCGCGGCGAACGGGCCGGCGGCCTGAGCGGGCGACCGCTGACCGGCCGGGTCCGGCACGTGGTCGGCTTCATCCACAAGGAGACCGGCGGCGCCCTGCCGATCGTCGGTGTCGGTGGGATTCTCGACCCGGACGACGGGTTGGCGTTGGCCGATGCCGGAGCGAGCCTGGTGCAGTTGTACACCGGACTGATCTACCGCGGTCCTGCCCTTGTGCGCGCGACTGCCCTGGCTCTGGCCTCTGGGATCGCGCAACCCCAGCAAGATCGCCGTCATGGCACGAAACGCGACGATGGTCGTCGCGTCCGGTACGACAACGCCGATCACGTGCGACCGGTGCCCGAACCTATCCCGACAAACCGTGCAAAAGCCGCGGTGGGCGGGAACCAACCCTCGCATGATCGGCCCTTTCCGAACAAACGCGACCGCCTGGGGTGCAGGTGTTCGGAGGACGCCGATCATCGCGAGAACACCGAAGGGAGCGGAGTCGACGGATGAAGACGTTCGGTGAGCGCTTGGCCGAGGCGGTCGACGAACGCGGGCCACTGTGCGTCGGGATCGACCCGCACGCAAGCCTTCTCGCCGAGTGGGGGCTGCCGGACTCGGCCGAAGGATTGGAGATGTTCGCCACAACGGTCGTCGATGCGTTGGCCGATCGCGTGGCGGTCCTGAAGCCGCAATCGGCATTTTTCGAGCGTTTCGGTTCTGCCGGAATTGCCGTGCTAGAGTCGGCAATCCGACAGTCCCGCGATGCGGGAGCGATCGTGCTGGTCGACGTCAAACGCGGCGATATCGCCTCCACCGCTCAGGCGTACGCCGAGGCGTACCTGAACCCGGCCAGCCCGTTGTATGCCGATGCCATGACGGTGAGTCCTTACCTCGGACCTGGTTCCCTGGAACCGATGCTGGCCGAGGCGCGGCGACACCACGGCGGCGTCTTCGTCCTCGCCCGTACCTCCAACCCGGACAGTCACCAGGTGCAACAGGCCCGGACCGGAGCCGGGGTAACCGTGGCGCAGGCGGTAGTTGACGAGGTCAGCGCGGTCAATGAAGGGGCGGCACGACTCGGCTCGGTCGGGATCGTAGTCGGCGCAACGGACAAGGCGACGGGCCTGGACCTCAGCCGCCTCAACGGCCCCGTCCTGGCTCCCGGACTCGGGGCGCAGGGTGCGGTGGCCGATGATCTGCATATGTTCGCCGGGCTGACGGGCCTGTTGCTGCCGTCGTACTCCCGCGAGGTGCTTCGATCGGGACCGCGGGTCGAGGCGTTGCGGCAGGCCGCCGCCCAGGCTGTGGCGGATTGTCGAAAAGTACTGAAAGATCCGATTCCGTGAATTGTCTCCCTGCGCCACGGTAGGCGTTTCGATGCACTTGCGTTGCCAAACGCCTCGCTGAGCACTAGTTTTCCCCGCGCTGGTGCTACACCCAGCTGTCCACGAGGGACCGAGGAGATCTGGTGCCGCTTCCCAAGCTCAGCCCCGAAGAGCGCGCCGCTGCGCTGGAGAAGGCTGCGGAAATTCGCAAAGCCCGCGCACAGCTCAAGGAGCAGCTCAAAGCGGGAAAAACTACCTTGACCAAGGTGCTCGACCAGGCTGAGGCCGACGAGGTCGCCGGAAAGCTCAAGGTGTCGGCCGTACTCCAGTCGATGCCCGGCATCGGCAAGGTGCGCGCCACGCAGATCATGGAGAAGTTGAAGATCGCCGAGAGTCGGCGACTGCGCGGGCTCGGCGAACAACAGCGAAAGGCGCTCCTGGCCGAGTTCACGGTCGGGGGCAAATGACGCCGGCAGCCACGGTGACGCCGCCGCCGATGTTGGCGTCATGTGAGCCTGGCGCCTGATGGAATCCGGTAGAACTGAGCAGTGAACAACGACGCGACGCGCCCGGCACCGGCTCGGCTCACCGTCCTGTCCGGCCCCTCGGGGGTCGGCAAAGACAGCGTGATCGAGCTGATCCGGGCACGCGCGCCGTGGGTGTGGCTTTCGGTGTCGGTGACGACGAGGCGGATGCGGCCGTACGAGGTCGACGGGGTCCACTACTACTTCGTCGAGCGGCTCGAGTTCGAGCGCATGATCGCCGCTGGCGAGCTGCTCGAGTGGGCCGAGTTCGCCGGCAATCTCTACGGAACGCCACGCGCCGCCGTGACCGAGCGACTCCGGGCAGGCCAGCCTGTCTTGTTGAAGATCGACCTGCAGGGCGCCCGCCAGGTGCGCGAGGCCATGCCGGAGGCACAGCTGGTCTTCCTCGCTCCGCCCAGCTGGGACGAACTGCAACGCAGGTTGATCGGCCGGGGCACCGACGATCCGGCGACGGTCCGGCACCGACTCGACCATGCCCGCGAGGAAATGGCGGCCCAACCGGACTTCGATGTGACAATCGTCAACCGCCACGTCGAACAGGCGGCCGACGACTTGCTAGCATTGCTGCGTTCACACATGACTCACCAGCTGAGTTGAGTCGACATTCTCGAACGACTGAAGGATCTTCCCGTGTCTGGAACCGTGGCGACCCCTGAAGGGATCACCAACCCGCCCATCGACGAGCTGCTCGAGAAGACGTCGTCGAAGTATGCGCTCGTGATCTTCGCAGCCAAGCGCGCGAGGCAGATCAACGCGTACTACAGCCAGCTCGGCGAAGGCCTGCTCGAATATGTCGGGCCGCTGGTCGAGACCACGCCGCAGGAGAAGCCGCTCTCGATCGCGCTCCGCGAGATCAACAGCAGCCTCCTCACCGCGGAGAAGACCGAGGAGTAGCTCCGATGGCGCGGCGGGTCCGGCCGCGGAGAGGCCGCCAAGAGTGATCGTGCTCGGCGTCACCGGAGGAATCGCCGCATACAAGGCGTGTGAGCTGTTGCGCCTGCTCACGGAATCGGGCCACGAGGTACGCGTGGTACCGACCGCGTCCGCGTTGCGGTTCGTCGGCGAGCCGACCTGGGCGGCTCTGTCTGGCCGGCCGATCGCGACCGACGTCTGGGATGACGCGCACGAGGTGCCACACGTGCGGATCGGACAGCAGGCCGATCTCATCGTCGTCGCGCCGGCCACCGCCGACCTGATCGCCCGGGCCGCGCACGGTTTAGCCGACGACCTGTTGACCAACACACTGCTCACGGCGCGCTGTCCGGTCGTGATGGCGCCCACCATGCATACCGAGATGTGGGAGCATCCCGCGACGATGGAGAACGTCGCCACACTGCGCCGGCGGGGGGTGCTCGTGCTGGAGCCGGCCAGCGGGCGGCTCACCGGCGCCGACACCGGCAAGGGCCGGCTACCCGATCCGGTGGAGATCTTCCAGGTGCTGCGTCGCGTGCTTCGCCGTGGCAACACCGCCACGACCGATCTTGCCGGGCGCCACGTCGTCGTCACCGCCGGCGGCACCCGTGAACCGCTCGACCCGGTCCGGTTCCTGGGCAACCGGTCCTCCGGCAAGCAGGGATACGCCCTGGCCCGTACGGCCGTGGCCAGGGGTGGCCGGGTCACGCTGATCGCCGCCAACGTCGACCTGCCCGGTCCGGCCGGGGTGACGTTCATCGGGGTCGGAACGACCGAGGAACTCCGCAAGGCGACCCTCGACGCCGCCGCCGACGCCGACGCGGTGGTGATGGCGGCCGCACCGGCCGACTTCCGGCCGGCCGAGTACGCCGACTCGAAGATCAAGAAGGCCCAGGACGGATCCGCCCCGGTCCTGCGGCTTGTCACGAACCCCGACATCGCCGCCGAACTGGGCGAGCGCAAACCGGCCGGCCAGGTGCTGGTCGCGTTCGCGGCGGAGACCGACGACATCCTCGCCAACGCCCGTTCGAAGCTCGCCCGCAAGCGGGCCGACCTGATCGTCGTCAACGAGGTCGGCCGGGACAAAGTTTTCGGACGGGACCGCAACGCCGTGACGGTCCTGGGTTCGGACGGATCCACGACACTTGTCCCCGAGGCGGCCAAGGAGGAGATCGCCGACGCGGTCTGGGATCTCGTCGTCGCCCGCCTGTCGTCAGCGCGACGTTGACCCATTCGCGGCCGTACGGGTGATTCCGCCCCGGCCCGGCCGGCCCGGTGTGACACTGACGGGCGGATGTGGCCGCTGTCAGCCGGTCACATCGCGAAACGCCGACCGCGTTAGACTCGCGACACCGCAGGGCCGCGGATCCGTTCCACACAACCGTTCCAGACTGCCAACACTCAGGGAGCATCGTGGCACGCCGCTTTTTCACATCCGAGTCGGTCACCGAGGGCCACCCGGACAAGATCGCCGACCAGATCAGTGACGGCATCCTCGATGCCATGATCAGTGACGATCCGACCAGCCGGGTCGCCGTCGAGACGCTGATCACCACCGGGCAGGTTCATGTCGCCGGCGAGGTGACGACGAAGGCATACGTGGACATCAACAGCATCGTCCGCGAGACGATCCTCGGCATCGGCTACGACTCGTCGAAGAAGGGGTTCGACGGTGCATCCTGCGGCGTGAACGTCGCGATCGGCTCACAGTCCCCGGATATCGCCCAAGGGGTGGACAGCGCGATCGAGCTGCGCTCGGGCGAGTCGGAGAGTGCGCTCGACGCTCAGGGCGCCGGCGATCAGGGCATGATGTTCGGCTTCGCCTGCACGGAGACCCCGGAGCTGATGCCGCTGCCGATCGCGCTGGCGCACCGGCTGGCCCGCCGCCTCTCCGTCGCGCGCAAGGACGGCACGATCCCCTACCTGCGCCCGGACGGCAAGACACAGGTCACCATCGAGTACGACGGCCTGCGCCCGATTCGACTCAACACGGTCGTCGTCTCCAGCCAGCACGCGCCCGACATCTCCCTCGAGTCGCTGCTCACCCCGGACGTGCGTGAGCACGTCATCGGTCCCGAACTCGACGGCCTTGGCCTCGATACCGACGGCTACCGCCTGCTGGTCAACCCGACCGGACGATTCGAGGTCGGTGGTCCCATGGGCGACGCGGGGCTCACCGGCCGCAAGATCATCGTCGACACGTACGGCGGTTACGCCAGGCACGGCGGCGGCGCATTCTCGGGCAAGGATCCGTCCAAGGTGGACCGTTCCGCCGCGTACGCGATGCGCTGGGTCGCCAAGAACGTGGTCGCCGCTGGGCTCGCCGAGCGGTGCGAGGCGCAGGTTGCGTACGCGATCGGCAAGGCTCACCCGGTGAGCCTGTTCGTCGAGACCTTCGGTACCGAAGCGGTGCCGGTCGACCGGATCGAGAAAGCCATCCGCGAGGTGTTCGACCTGCGCCCGGCCGCGATCATCCGCGATCTCGAGCTGCTCCGGCCGATCTACCAGATGACCGCTGCGTACGGCCACTTCGGCCGTGAACTGCCGACCTTTACCTGGGAGCGCACCGATCGGGTGGCCGACCTGAAGTCGGCCGCCGGAGCGTGACCCGCCCAGCGCCGCGGTCGTGCCCTGAGACCCGCCGCGTCTGGTAGACACGGGCGCGTGGTACATGCCGACCCACCCGCGGCCCCGACGGAGCCGAAGCGCCGGACGCCGGCGACGACACTGCCGGTGGCGCGGGTGTCGGTGGACGTGTCGCTGGCGCACCTGGACCGGACGTTCGACTACCTGGTTCCCCCCGAGCTCGCCGACGCCGCGGTCCCAGGGTGCCGGGTACGGGTCCGGTTCGCCGGCAGGCTCGTCGATGGATTCATTTTGGAGCGCCTCGACCGGTCCGACCATGACGGCCAGCTCGCCCATCTCGACCGGGTCACCTCCGCCGAGCCCGTGCTGCGCCCCGAGGTGGCCGAACTGGCCCGGGCCGTAGCCGACCGGTACGCCGGAACCCTGGCCGACGTACTCCGGCTGGCGGTACCGCCCCGGCACGCGCGAGCCGAGGGTCAGTCGGCCACCCGACCCGGTCCGCCGCCCGCGGCCGAGGCCGACCATGCGGCCTGGCGGTTATACCGCAACGGGCCTGACTTCCTTGCCGCGCTGCGCGAGGGTAGGCCCGCACGGGCGGTACTCACGGTGCTCCCGGGCGAGGACTGGGCGGCCCGCATCGCCGACGCCGCCGCTGCGACTATCCACGGTGGACGCGGCGTCGTCGCCGTCGTGCCCGACGGTCGCGACCTGGAGCTGCTGGACGCGGCGATGTCGGCCGTACTCGGCGGGCAACATTACGTCACTCTGCAGGCGGGACTCGGTCCGGCCGAGCGGTACCGGAGATTCCTGCGGGCGAGCCGGCGGCAGACCCGCTGTGTGATCGGCACCCGCTCGGCGGCGTTCGCGCCGATGGCCGACCTCGGGTTGGTGGTGATCTGGGACGACGGTGACGACCTGCACGCCGAACCCCGGGCGCCGTACCCGCACGCGCTGCAGGTGCTCCTGACCCGGGCGCAGCTCGCCGAGGCGGGCGCGCTGGTCGCGGCGACCGCGCGCAGCTGTGAGGCGCAGCTGCTGGTCGAGACGCGATGGGCACAACCGCTCACGGCGGCCCGCGACACCGTCCGGAGCCGGGCGCCGGCCGTCACCCCAACCGGGGACGACATCGATCGGGAGCGTGACCCCGCCGCCGCGAGCGCGCGCCTGCCGAGTCTGGCCTGGCGCACGGCCCGTGACGCGTTGGCCGCCGGCGCCCCGGTCCTGATCCAGGTTCCCCGCCACGGCTACGTTCCGGCGGTGTCCTGTGTGGACTGTCACACCCCGGCGCGATGCGGGCGCTGCTCGGGTCCGCTCGAGCTGCGGTCCTCGCATGCGGTCGCCGCCTGCCGCTGGTGTGGCCGACCAGCGGCCGACTTCGTCTGCCACCGGTGTAGCGGGCGTCGGTTGCGTGCGTCGGTCGTGGGCGCCAGCCGTACGGCAGAAGAGTTGGGCCGCGCGTTCGCCGGCACGCCGGTACGGACCTCAGGACGCGACGGCGTGTTGACAAGCGTGGCGGCCGAGCCAGCGATCGTCGTCGCCACGCCCGGAGCGGAACCCGTTGCGGCCGGCGGGTACGGTGCGGTCCTCCTGCTCGACGGCTGGGCGCTGCTGACCCGAGCCGACCTGCGGGCTGCCGAGGAGACCCTGCGGCGATGGCTGGCCGCGGCCACGTTGGCGCGCCCGGCGCCTGAGGACGGACGGGTGGTGGTTGTCGCCGACGGGGCACTGCCCCCGGTCCAGGCACTGCTGCGGTGGGATCCGGCGACGTTCGCGGCACGGGAACTGGCCGAGCGGCGGGAACTCGGCTTCCCGCCGGCGGCACGGATGGCGAGCCTCACCGGGGCCGCCGACGCCGTGACCGACCTACTCGCGCTGGTTGACCTGCCCGAGGGCGCCGAGACGCTCGGGCCGGTGCCGGTTGGAGACGAGGAACGCATTCTCGTGCGCGCACCGTCGCGTACGGCCGGCGCCGCGCTGGCGGTTGCGTTACGCGAGGCGGCCGGCGTGCGTAGCGCGCGGAAAGCCGAGGGGGTCGTCCGGATTCAGATCGACCCCCGAGAACTCTGGTAGGCGCCGTTACGGCAGGTCGAGCTTCACGTCCATGTTGTGGAAGGTCGGGCCGCTCGTACAAAGCGCGGCCAGCTGCTTCGCCATCGCGTCGGTCTCGGGCCGCCTGCTGTTGGCCATCGCTGCCTCGTAGGAGGGGAACTCCACGATGGTCATGTAGTGGCGTGGATTGTCCCGGTCCTGCGTGTGCTCCATGCGGGTGAAGGTCATGTCCATGCCCGATTGCATGGCCTGGCGCATCTGGTCATCGATCGCCTGGGCCTGGTCCGTCTCGTAGTCGATGATCTGGATGAAGCTCATGTCACTCACCCTTCTGTCCGGGTACGTCCAACTTCCAGCATGGAGCACGGGGCCGGGCGGCGTCCGTAGACTTGAGGAGTTGACCAACGCATGAAAGGCCCCCGACCCGTGACCGTCCAGCCGATCCGCCTCTTCGGCGACCCTGTCCTGCGAACGCCCGCAGATCCGGTGGTCACGTTCGACAAGGAGCTGCGCACGCTCGTCAAGGACTTGACCGAGACCTTGCTCAACGAGGGCGGCGCGGGTCTCGCGGCGCCGCAGATCGGCGTCGGCCTTCGCGTCTTCGCGTTCGACGTGGACGAGGTTGTGGGGTACATCGTCAATCCCGAGCTGCACTTCCCGGACGATGAGGAGCAGGACGGGCCGGAGGGCTGCCTGTCCATTCCCGGGATCTACGTGGACACCAAGCGCCGGATGAACGTGGTCGCGACCGGGCTCAATGAGTACGGCGACCCGATGCGGCTGGTCGGCACCGGCATGATGGCCCGCTGCTGCCAACACGAGACCGACCACCTCGACGGCGTCCTCTTCTTGGACCGGCTCGACCCGCAGGCCCGCAAAGAGGCGATGCGCGAGATCCGGGCGGCGCCCTGGTACAACGTGGACACCCCGCCGGTCGTGAAGGTCAGTCCGCACGCGGGCGGATTCTTCGGCTGAACAGATGCGCCTCGTCTTCGCCGGCACACCGGAGGTCGCCCTGCCGGCCCTGCGCGCCATCGCCGCGTCCGATCACGAACTGGTCGCAGTCATCGCTCGTCCGGACGCGCCGGCCGGTCGGGGCCGGGCCCTGGCTCGGTCTCCCGTCGCCCGGTGGGCCGACGAGCGGGGCATCGAGGTGCTGGCTCCGGCCCGCCTCCGGGAACGGTCCTTTGTGGATGCTCTCGACCGTCTTCAGCCCGACTGCGTTCCGGTTGTGGCGTACGGCACCCTCGTTCCCCCGTCGGCGCTCGCCGTGCCCGGCCGCGGGTGGATCAATCTGCATTTTTCGCTGCTACCTGCCTGGCGTGGAGCCGCGCCGGTCCAGCACGCCATCCTGCATGGCGACGAGATGACCGGGGCGTCGGTGTTCCAGCTCGAGGAAGGGCTGGACACGGGGCCGATCTTCGGCACCCTGGTCGAGAAGATCGGCCCACGCGATACCGCGGGCTCGCTGCTGCAGCGCCTGTCGCAGGCCGGGGCGGGGCTGCTCGTCGCAGTGCTGGACGCGTTGGCCGATAACACCGCGCGCGCGGTGCCACAGACCACCGACGGCGTGTCGTACGCGCCCAAGGTCACCGTGGCGGACGCCGAGGTGCGCTGGATTGACCCGGCCTTCGCCGTCGACCGGCGAATCCGTGCCTGTACACCGGCACCCGGCGCCTGGACGACGTTCCGGGGTGAGCGGCTCAAGGTGGGAGCGGTGCTCCCCGTCGCCGACGCCGAGGCGCTGGCGGCGGGGGAACTGCGGGTGGAGCGGAACCGGGTGCTGGTCGGCACGGCCACCGAGCCGGTCACGTTGGGCGAGGTCCGGGCCGCCGGGAAGCGTCCGATGCCGGCCGTCGAATGGGCCCGGGGATCCCGCGCCGGCGCCGGCGAGCGCTTAGGGTGAGCCGTCCAGTACGACGGGTGGACGCCGCGCGCCGGGTTGCGTACGAGGCTATTGCGGCCACCCATCGCGACGACGCGTACGCCAACCTCGCGCTGTCCCGGCTGCTGCGCGAGCACCGGATCAGTGGGCGCGACGCGGCCCTGGCGACCGAGCTCACCTACGGCACCCTGCGCAATGAGGGGCAGCTCGACGCGGTCATCGCGGCCGCGGCCGCGCGGCCGGTGGAGCGGATCGACCCGCCGGCGCGCGATGCGCTGCGCCTGGGCACCTACCAGTTGCTGCACACCCGCGTCCCCCCGCACGCCGCGGTAGCGACCACAGTGGACCTGGCCCGGGTCGTGGCCCCGGGCGCGGTCGGGTTCGCCAACGCGGTGCTGCGACGGGTCAGCGAACGCGATCTGGCCGGATGGCTGTCCACTGTAGCCCCCGCGTTCGAGCAGGATCCGATCGGCAACCTGGCACTGACTCACGCCCATCCACAGTGGATCGTCCGGGCCTTCACCGAGGCGCTCGGTGGCGATCTCGATCAGACCACGGCCGCACTCTCCGCCGACAACGAGCGGCCGCAGGTACATTTGTGCGCTCGCCCCGGACTCACGACTGCCGAGGCGCTGGCGAGCGAGACCGGTGGCCGGGTGGGTACCTACTCGCCCCACGCCGTGTATCTGGCCGGGGGCGCGCCCGGGGAGATCGACGCCGTCGCGCGGGGCCGGGCGCACGTTCAGGACGAGGGCTCCCAACTGGTCGCGGCCGCTATGGTCGAGGCGGCACCCACCGGCGCCCGCGAGCGGTGGCTCGACCTGTGCGCCGGTCCAGGCGGTAAGGCCGGGCTGCTCGGATCGCTGGCGGCGGGCTGCGGCGCGCGCGTGACCGCGGTAGAGGTGGCACCGCACCGGGCGCGTCTGGTGGAGCAGGCCGTCGCCGGACTGCCGGTGGACGTGGTCTGCGCCGACGGGCGGGAGGCTGGCGAGCTCCTCGACGCGCCCGACGGGGGATTCGACCGTGTCCTCGTCGACGCGCCGTGCACCGGGCTCGGCTCGTTGCGGCGCCGTCCGGAGTCGCGCTGGCGGCGCGAGCCCGCCGACCTGCCACCGCTGACCCGGCTTCAACGCGAGCTGCTCACGGCCGCGCTGCGGGTGACCCGACCCGGCGGTGTGGTGGCCTATGCGACGTGTTCGCCACATCTGGTGGAGACGCGGGTGACCGTCGCCGAGACCCTGCGGCGGTTCGGCGAACCGACCACGTTGCTCGACGCTCGATCCGCACTGCCGGCCAGCCTGCCGGAGCTGGGTGACGGACCGATGGTGCAACTGTGGCCGCACCGGCACGGCACCGATGCCATGTTCCTCGCCTTGCTGCGCCGCGAATGACCGCAATGGAGACTCACCGGCGGCGTACTGAACCGCCCTGTGCGCCAAGATCCGATAGAGGTCGCGACCAGCCTAGTTTTCCAGGTCTTTCCGTGACATCTGTTGGATCTCGCCGGGGTGATCGAGCGGAGTGATGGAATCGCCTGGCTCGGGCGACAAGCAGCGGTCGGCTCACGCCACCGGGCGACGCGCTGCTGAGTCAGGCCGCGGTCCCGTTGCCTGACCAGACGAAGCGGCGGCCGAATCTCCCCCGCTCGAGTGCCTTCTCGGTCCGCATCCGCTCGAGATCGTCGCCGTCGCAGCCGAACACCTCGCCCAGCGCGAGCAGGACCTCCATGACGTCGGCCAGCACCCGTGGGTCGTCTGAGTCGAGGAACTCTTCGACCTCCTCGACGAGTTTGGCTCGCAGGAGTCCGGCGTACTCGTAGGGCTCCGCGGTCCGGACGATCGGATGTTCTCCACGCCGACGCATTATGAACGGAACGTTGTCCCGCACCAGCTTTGCCTCGCTCACGGCCAGCTCCAAATGATCGACCGGCCGGCTCATCCCGACGGCGGGGCGCCCAGCCCTACTGACGCCCGATGCTGACCGGTGTCGATCATAATAGGAACGCGATTCTCGGCTCATCAGCCCGACATGCCCAGGGCTACCATAAATCCGGCTTAAATCACGTCGGGTAGTCGCGAATACATGTTCGAGTGAACGCCGTGGATACGCGGCGGGTGATCGTGCACCGGTACGTGCAGATTCATTTGCCGGCTAGCTGGACGCGTAGCCGGCCGGAGTTAATACACTGTCCGCGTGACCGGACCGTCGCTCCTCGTGGCACCCAGTCTGCTTGCCGCCGACTTCTCCATCGAGGCCGCCAGATCGGTCGAAAAAGCGTCCGACTGGCTCCATGTGGACGTCATGGATAACCGGTTCGTCCCGAATCAGACAATTGGGCTGCCGGAGGTGCGAGACCTTCTCGCCGCGGTCACGACGCCGCTCGACTGCCACCTCATGATTGTCGATCCGGAGCTCTCCGCACCCGACTATGCGGAGGCGGGCGCGTACACAGTGACCTTCCACGCGGAGGCCGCAGCCGACCCCGTGAGGCTCGCTCGCGATGTGCGCGCGGCCGGCGCCCGGCCGGGTCTGGCCATCGACCGGGACACGCTGGTCGAGCCGTACTTCGAACTGCTGCCCGAGTTCGACCTGCTGTTGATCATGACGATCAAGGCGGGCTTTGGCGGTCAGGAGTTCATCCCCGAGCTGCTGACAAAGGTGCGTGCGGCTCGCCGCCACATCAACTCCGGCCATCTGGACCTGCGGCTGGAAGTGGACGGGGGGATCTCGGAGGAGACCATCGGGGAGGCGGTCGAGGCCGGAGCCGACACGTTCGTCGCCGGCACGTCAGTCTTCGAGGCCGAGGACGCCGCCGAGGCAATCCAACGGCTGCGGGCGCGCGCCCAGGAGGCCCGGCCGACCCAACCGCCCGGTGGTCCGGCATGATCCCAGCGACCCCCGCCACGCATCCCGAGCGCATCCTCGTCGTCGACGATGACCCCGACATCGCCCGCTTCGTCGAGCTGAGTTTGCAGATGGAGGGATTCCAGGTCAGCGTGGCTCACGACGGCGACACAGCCCTCGACCTGGTCTCGGAGCAGCCCCCCGACCTTGTCGTGCTGGACCTCATGATGCCGACCATCGACGGGGTGGAGGTGACGAAGGCGCTGCGGGCGGGCGCGATGACGTCGGCGTTGCCGATCATCATGCTCACCGCGCGCGGACAGACAGTCGACAAGGTGCTCGGGTTGACCGCCGGAGTGGACGACTACGTCGTCAAGCCGTTCGACACGATGGAGCTCGTCGCGCGGATCCGATCGACACTTCGTCGGAACAAGGAGTTCCGGGAGGTGTCGCCGTTGACCGGCCTCGCCGGTAACACCAGGATCCTGCGCGAGATCGGCGACCGGTTGCGTTCGGGCGACCCGTTCGCCGTCTGCTACTGCGATATCGACGGGTTCAAGGCGGTCAACGACGCGTACGGGTTCGCCCGGGGCGACGAGTTCATCGTGACGCTCGCCCGCAAGCTACAGCGCGCGGTCATTGACATCGGGCTGCCACCGGCCTTCCTCGGCCACGTCGGCGGCGACGACTTCGTGCTGATCTGTAACCCCGACCAGGTCCTTCCGCTCACCGACAAGGCGGTGACGGAGTTCGAGGCGGCCGCCGATCGGCTCTACGACGCCGAGGACCGCGACCGCGGGTACGTCAGTGTCAAGACCCGCCGCGGTACCTTTGATGTGGGCCTGGTGACCGTCTCGGTCGGGGTGGCCCTCTCGAGTCGCCGCGCCTACTCCGACCCGCGCGAACTTATCGCCGACGCCAGCGAGATGAAGACGGTCGCCAAGACGCAGCCGGGCTCGTTCGTGGCCGTTGACCGCCGCAAGGGTGCCTGACCGGGCTGTGACCAACATCGCCCGCCCGCCGGATGGGTGGCCTGTCGAGCCGATGGCCGCGGTGGCACACTCGAGGCATACCCACCAGCGCGCTGGCGGGATTCGGTGAAATTCCGAACCGGCGGTGATGGCGGCTCAACTCACGTGGAGTAGCCCGCCAAGCCCGCGACCCGGTGGCAGCCAGCCTCCGGTGGATCCGGTGTGATTCCGGAGCCGACGGTCAGAGTCCGGATGGGAGACAGCGCGCGGTCGGCACGGAGACGTGCGCTACGGCAGCGCCACAGTCGCCGCGCCCCCGCCTTGCTTCCCGCCTCGCCCGCGCGCCCCAGCGGCGCGATCCGAGGAGGGCCAGGCACATGGTAAGCCCGGCAGAAGACGCCGCAATGTTGCGTGCCGTCGCACTTGCGGCCAAGGGTCTGGGCTCCACGAGTCCGAACCCCGTTGTCGGGTGCGTGATCCTCGATGCGTCCGGCGAGGTGGTCGGCGAAGGCTTCCACGCGTACGCGGGTGGCCCGCACGCAGAAGTACGTGCGCTCGCGGCGGCGGGGGAGCGAGCCAAGGGCGGCACCGCGGTCGTGACGATGGAGCCATGCGACCACGTCGGGCGGACCGGCCCGTGCAGCCAGGCTCTCGCCTCCGCCGGCATCGTGCGTGTCGTCGCGGCACTCAGCGACCCCAACCCCGTTGCCCAGGGCGGCGCCGAAACCATGCGCGCGCTCGGCGTCGACGTGGAGATCGGCCTGCGGGCGGCCGAGGCCCACGCCGGAAACATCGGTTGGCTCACCGCGACCGCCCGCTGCGCGGCCGGCGATCCGCGACCATTCGTCATCTGGAAGTTTGCCGCCACATTGGACGGTCGGTCGGCGGCCCTCGACGGCACGAGCCAGTGGATCACCTCTCCCGAGGCCAGGGCAGATGTCCAGGAGCTCCGCTCCACTGTGGACGCCATCATCGTCGGCGTCGGCACGGTCCTCGCCGACGACCCCCATCTGACCGCCCGTACCGATGCCGGCGCACTCGCCAATCGCCAGCCGCTGCGGGTCATCGTCGACACTTCCACCCGTACCCCGGCGACGGCCCGGGTCCGTGACGGTGCCGCGCGGACATTCATCGCCACCGCCGCCGAACTGGGCACCGGTATGGATGGCCGGGTGGACTTGCGCAAGCTTGGCGTTGCGCTGTTCGAGCGAGGTTGCCGTCGCGTCCTGCTCGAGGGCGGGCCGACTCTCGCCGGGGCGTACCTGCGGGAGGATCTCGTCGACGAGGTCGTCGGCTACCTCGCGCCCAAGCTGCTCGGCGCCGGGCCCTCGGCGCTCGCCGCCGCCGGGATCGTCACCATCGCCGAGGCCATCGACCTCGAACTCACCGACGTCCGCCGGGTCGGTCCGGACCTGCGCATCGACGCGCTACCGAAGGGGAACTGACGTGTTTACAGGCATCGTGGAGGAGTTGGGGGAGGTCGTCGGTATGGATTGGCACGGTGACGGTGCCGTGCTCGGCGTGCGCGGGCCGACGGTGACCGCGGACACGCGGGCGGGAGACTCCATCGCGGTCAGCGGCGTATGTCTGACGGTCGTCGCGGTTGCCGGCGACACGTTCACGGCCGATGTCATGAAGGAGACCTTCGACCGGTCCGCCCTTGGCTCGCTCGCGGTGGGAGAGCGGGTCAACCTCGAGCGAGCGGCAACAATCGCCACCCGGCTCGGCGGCCACCTGGTACAGGGCCACGTCGACGGGGTCGGCACGATCCGCTCCCGAACCCCGGGCACCGGCTGGGAAGATCTCCGCATCGGCGCGCCGCCCGAGGTGACCCGGTACATCGTCCACAAGGGATCGATCACTGTGGACGGTGTTTCGTTGACGGTGACCGGCGTCGACGACGAGTCGTTCGGGGTCAGCCTCATCCCCACGACGCTCGCCCTCACGACGTTGGGGCACAAGGATGTCGGAGCGTTGGTCAACCTGGAGGTCGACGTGATAGCCAAGTACGTCGAACGGCTCGTGGAAGGCGTGCGCCGATGATGCGGTTCAGCACCATCGAGGAGGCGGTCAAGGACATCGCCGCCGGGCGGCCGGTGATCGTCGTCGACGACCAGAACCGGGAGAACGAGGGCGACCTCATCTTCGCGGCCGAGCTGGCTACGCCGCAGCTGATGGCCTTCATGGTGCGGCATACGTCCGGATTCGTGTGCGCTCCGTTGACCGAAGTCGACGCCGACCGGCTCGACCTGCCGCCGATGTACTACACCAACCAGGACCGACGCGGCACCGCGTACACGGTGACGGTGGACGCGCGGGAAGGCGTGACCACGGGTATCTCCGCGGCCGAACGGGCGCACACCGTCCGGCTGCTCGCCGACTCGCGGACGACGGCGCCGCAGCTCTCCCGACCCGGCCACGTCGTCCCGCTCCGGGCCCGCGAAGGCGGTGTGCTGCGCCGGCCCGGCCACACGGAGGCCGCCGTCGATCTGGCCCGCCTGGCCGGCCTGCGCCCCGCTGGTGTGCTCTGTGAACTGGTCAACGACGACGGCACGATGAAACGCCTGCCCGAACTGCGCCAGTTCGCCGATGAACACGACCTGTGCCTGATCACGATCGCCGATCTGATCGCCTACCGCCGGGCTCACGAGCGCCAGGTGGAGAAGCGAGCCGAGGCGAGGCTGCCGACGGAGTACGGCGTGTTCCGGGCACTGGGGTACCGGGCAGTCACCGACGGCTCCGACCACGTCGCCCTGGTCTACGGCGAGATCGGCGACGGCGAGGACGTGCTCGTCCGGGTCCACTCCGAGTGTCTGACCGGTGATGTCTTCGGCTCGGTGCGCTGCGACTGCGGACCCCAACTGCAGGCCGCCTTGCGCCGGATCGCCGAGGAGGGCCGCGGGGTCCTGCTCTACGTGCGTGGGCACGAGGGGCGCGGCATCGGCCTGATGCACAAGCTGCAGGCGTACGAGTTGCAGGATCTGGGCCGCGACACCGTGGACGCCAACCTGGACCTGGGACTGCCGGCCGACGCCCGCGACTACGGCACCGGCGCGCAGATCCTCGCCGATATCGGCATCCACAGCATGCGCCTTCTCACCAACAATCCCGCCAAGCGGGCCGGTCTGGAGGGGTACGGGCTGTCCATCATCGGCCGGGAACCGCTGCCCGTGCGGCCACACCCGGAGAACATGCGGTACCTACGGACCAAGCGGGACCGGATGGGCCACCTCCTGGACGGGCTCGGGCCGGGCACGGAAGGGACGGCGTGATGGCCGGATTCGGAGCACCTGACCTGTCCACGGTGGACGCGGCCGGGCTGACGCTGGGCATCGTGGCGACCCGCTGGCATGGCGACCTCGTCGACAACATGGTTGAGCGCTCCGAGGCCGCGGCCAAGGCGTGTGGCGTCGATGACGTGGTCACCGTACGGGTCTGCGGCGCGGTTGAGCTGCCCGTGCTCGCCCAGGCGCTGGCTCGTCGCTGCGACGCGGTCGTGGCGCTCGGTGTGGTCGTCCGTGGTGCGACCGCCCACTTCGACTACGTCTGCCGATCGGTCACCGACGGACTGACCCGGGTGGCGCTGGACGAGTCCACGCCGGTGGCACACGGCGTCCTCACCGTCAACACGCTCGAGCAGGCGCGGGAGCGCGCCGGTCTGTCCGACTCGCCCGAGGACAAGGGTTGGACCGCGACGGTCGCCGCGCTGGACGCCGCTCTCGGCCTTCGGACGCTGTCCACGGTTGCGCGGCTCGGGTAAACCTGGAGCCACCGGTGCGCGTCATCCGGGCGTGGCACCCTCGGTAAGTGACGTCTGGGGTGGAGCCGCCGTGGCCTACGCGCCGTTCGGCAACTCCTCGGCGCGTCCCGACCCGGCACCCGTCGCGGGACCGGCGCTGAGCACGGCCTGGACCGCCGACGACGCGGTCACGCGCCTGTTCAGCACGCAGTACCGCCCACTTGTCCGGCTCGCCGCATTGCTGTTGCACGACGACGGCCTCGCGGAGGAGATCACGCAAGACGCCTTCGTCAGCCTGCACCGCTCCTGGGGCCGGCTCCGCGACCCGGACAAGGCGGTCGCGTACCTGCGCCAGAGCGTGGTCAACCGGTCCCGGTCGGCACTTCGCCACCGCGGCGTCGTCGACCGCTTCCTGCGCCGCCAGGGACCGACGCCGACCGAGGCGAGCGCCGAGGCGCACGCCCTCGCCGCCGAACACCACGCCGAGATGCTCGCGGCCGTCCGGACACTGCCGTCCCGCCAGCGGGAAGCGCTGGTGTTGCGGTACTACGTCGACCTCTCCGAGGCACAGACGGCCGAGGCGATGGGCATCAGCCAGGGTGCCGTCAAGAGCCACACCGCGCGGGGCATCGCCGCTCTGCGCCGTGACCTCGACCGCGGGGGAGGCGAGGAGGGATGACCGAGCCGACAGCGAGTGAGCATCGCAGGGCCGGTAGGCCCTTCCCGGGGTCCCCGCGGAGACGTGGAGCGAAGCGGAGCGTCTTCGTGGGGTGGGGGCCGGGGTCCCCGCGGAGACGTGGAGCGCAGCGGAGAGTCTTCGTGGGGTGGCAGCAGCGGAGCGAGCGCGGAGGCGAGGAGGGATGACCGACAGGTTTGTGGACGAGCTGCGGCAGGCCTTCGAAGACCGGGCCGCGAGGGTGGAGACCGCCCCGGACGCACTGGCCACGATCCGGCGCCGGCTCGGGTCGGCCACCCGTCGCCGTCGTCTCTGGACGATCACGGTGGCCGGCCTGGCCACGAGCGCGGCCGCCGGGATCACCGCGGTTGTCTTGACGCTGCCCTGGTCGGCGCCGCCGCCCCCTGGCATAGGACCCACGCCGGTTCCGGCCGGTCCACGGCTGCCGGTCTATGTTGTCGGAACAGTGTCGGGTCGCGATCTGCTCTATCGCGAGTACCGCTCGTATCCAGGCGGAGGGAGCCTCGATGACCAGATCAAGGCGGCCCTTACCGACATGATCGCCGGACGCCCGCTCGACCCCGACTACCACACCGCCTGGCCCGCCGCGGCGACCGTCCAGTCGGTACAGACGGCCGGCGCCACGATCAGGGTCGACCTGGTCGGCGTGCCGGGCACCGCTCCCGCGGACGCGGAGATCGCGCTGCAGCAGCTCATTTACACCGCGACGGCCGTAGCCGCGCAGGAGAAACATACCGAACTGGTCAACGTACGGGTCGAGGTGAACGGCGGGACGAAACTCTGGGGTCTCGACGTGAAGGACCCGACCGCACGGGCGCAGGCCGTGGATATTCAGGCGCCGGTCTGGCTGAGCTGGCCCGAACAAGGAGATACCGTCGGCCGCTCGGTTCCGGTGCAGATCGTCGGATCAGTTCCGGGGGCCGTCGCCATGCTCATCGTCTGGGACGAGCATGGGTCGGTGGTGACCCCGCAGCCGGTCAGGCTCGACAAGGGCGCGCCGCACGTCGGAACGGCGACCGTGACGCTAACCCTCACCCCCGGCCGGTACCGCATCGAGGCCTACTACCTGGCCGACGACGGCACCGTGGCCGCTCCCGACGACCACGTCGTCACGGTCGAGTGATCAGTCGCTTGTAGCGGTCGACTCGGGCGCGGAGCGTTGGCTCGGTACCGGACCGTTGACGAGCGCGTCCCGGATCTGGGTGAGCAGGAGGATCTCCTCCGACGGTCGCTCCGGCGGCGGACTCTCGCCCCGCTTGCGGCGCTCAGCGAGCTTGTTCATCGGGAGTACGACGAAGAAGTACAGCACCGCGGCGGTGATGATGAATGCGATGAGCGCGTTGACGAACGCCGCCCAGTCGAGCGGCTGACCGTTCACCTTCCATGTTCCGGCGAACTGGCCGCCACCGCCGATCGCCCGGATCAGCGGTTCGATGATCCCCGCTGTGGTCGCCGTCACGACCGTGCCGAACGCGGCACCGATGATGATGCCGACCGCGAGGTCGATCACATTGCCACGCATGATGAAGTCTCGGAAACCTTGGAACGTCCTGAGCATGGGCTCCTCCGGGGGGGTCGAGCACGGGCGCGCCTCGACAATAGGAGCCGATTCCGAGACTGGCACGTCCCACGATGTGCGCGGCGCCGGTGTCGTTGGCGACATCACGTCGGGGGCTGACACAATCCGTATCCGTGAAGACCTTCGACGAGCTGTGGGGGGAGCTCTCGACCAAGGCGGCCCGCCGCGCGCCCGCTTCGGGCACGGTCGATCTGCTTGGCCGCGGCATCCACGCCGTCGGCAAGAAGGTCGTGGAGGAGGCGGCGGAGTCGTGGATGGCCGCCGAGCACGAGAGCCCCGAACGGGCCGCTGACGAGATCGCCCAGCTGCTCTACCACGTGCAGGTCCTCATGCTGGCCAAGGGTCTGGACATCAAGGACGTCTACCGACATCTGTGACGAAACGACGATGTCCCCGTCTGACGTGATCTTGGAGTTCAGCCATGCTACGTGTCGCCGTACCGAACAAGGGTGGGCTCGCTCCCGCCGCTTCGGCCATCCTCCGCGAGGCCGGGTACCGCCAGCGCTCCGATGACAACGACCTGACCTGTCTCGACATCGACAACGCCGTCGAGTTCTTCTACCTCCGTCCACGTGACATCGCGACCTACGTCGGTTCGGGCGACCTGGATCTCGGCATCACCGGACGGGATCTGTTGATCGACGCCGGCGCCGCGGTCGACGAGGTCCTCGACCTTGACTTCGGGGCCTCGGCCTTCCGGTTCGCGGCCCGACCCGGGCGTTTCGGTTCGGCCCGCGACTTCACCGGCGCCCGGATCGCCACGTCATACCCGGGCGTGGTGACCCAGGTCCTCGACCGGCTGGGGGTCGACGCGCATGTGATCCGCCTCGACGGTGCGGTCGAGAACGCGGTCGGCCTCGGCCTCGCCGACGTGATCGCCGACGTTGTCGACACCGGAGCCACCCTGCGCAAGGCCGGCCTCGAGGCGGTCGGCGAGCCGGTTCTCAGCTCCACCGCTGTCCTGGTGCGCTCGTCCGGCGCGCCCGGCAACGGTCAGGTCACGCAGCTGGTGCGGCGGCTGCAGGGCGTGCTCGTGGCCCGTCGCTACGTCATGATCGCCTACGATGTCCAGACGGACCAGATCGACGCGGCCGTCGCGCTGACACCGGGCATCGAGTCGCCGACGATCTCGGCTCTGCACCGGCAGGGATGGGTCGCCGTCCAGGCCATGGTGCTGCGTAACGAGGTACACAAGATCATGGATCTGCTCTACGACGTGGGCGCCCGGGCGATCCTCGTCACCGACATCCACGCGTGCCGGCTCTGAAGCCGTGCGTCCAGCTTCGCGTGGCAGAATCGGGCAGCGTGATGACCTCGCCTCCAGTGGTGCTGCGCCCGCGGAAGACCCGCCGCGTGTGCTGGGCGGCCGCGGCGGTCATCGTCGTCGCCTTCTCGGGGCTGGCCACGCTCCTCACCGGCTCGACCGGGGACAAGAACGGGGCCACCTTCCAGCGCAGCGACCAGTACGCCATGGTCGTGCTCGGCCTGCTCCTCGCGGCCGGCATACTCGTCTTCACCCGTCCCAGAGTCATCGCCGACGAGCGGCGAATCCGGGTCCGTAACCTGATCGGCGGCTACGACCTCCCGTGGGAGATCGTCCGGGCGGTCCGGTTCGATCGTGGCCGGCCCTGGGCGAGCCTCGAGCTCGAGGACGACGATCTGATCACCCTGCTCGCCGTGCAGGCGACGGACAAGGAGTACGCAGTCGCCGGCGTGCGGGCGTTGCGTGTGCTTCTGACCGAGCACCGCGCCCGCCTCGCCGCCGACGCCCCCTGAACCTTCGGGATCTCCTGGATACCGTCGCCCTGGTGGGTCCACGACACGACGTGGTCCCGAGGCCGCGTGCCCGAATTGGGCGGCGATGCGGCTGGTCTGCTATTCTTGTCGCCGTCGACCGCACCGCGTTTGCGCGCGGTGTCTCAAAGCGGAGCACCCGCTCCCACCCGAAGCCGCCAATGCAGTACCGGCAGCCGGGTCCGGTCCACGCGAGACGACCGCAAGGTCGGCAGTCGTGAGTACGCGTGCGTACGCGGACCGGTCGAGCGGGCCCCGGCATCGGCCGGGGCCTTCTGCTTTGTTCAGGTCGGCGGCGACACAGCGGCTCCGCAGGGCGCGGAGTCGGTAAGCAATTCGAGGAGGCTCCATCACCGTCGAACATCGCGTCAACGAGCAGATCCGCGCTCGTGAGGTGCGCTTGGTCGGTCCCGAGGGTGAGCAGGTGGGTGTCGTACCCATTGAGCGCGCGCTCCAGCTGGCGGCCGAGGTGGACCTGGATCTGGTCGAGGTGGCGCCGATGGCGCGCCCGCCGGTCGCCAAGCTCATGGACTACGGCAAGTTCAAGTACGAAAGCGACATCAAGGCCCGGGAAGCGCGGCGCAACCAGCAGCAGACCGTCATCAAGGAGATGAAGCTCCGGCCGAAGATCGATCCGCACGACTACGAGACCAAGAAGGGCCATGTGGTCCGGTTCCTCAAGGCGGGCGACAAGGTCAAGGTGACGATCATGTTCCGTGGTCGTGAACAGAGCCGTCCGGAGCTGGGACACCGGCTCCTCCGCCGGCTCGAAGAGGAGATCACGGAGCTCGGGTACGTGGAGGCCGCGCCGAAGCTGGACGGCCGGAACATGATCATGGTGATCGCTCCGCACCGGGCAGGCAAGCCCTCCGGTCGGGGCGGGCAGCGGGCCCGGGATGAGGGCGCGGCCGGTGAGACGGAGAAGAAACCGGACGAGTGAGGGTCCGGGGGCGGCACCGAACGAGGGAGAAACACAGACGATGCCGAAGATGAAGAGCCACACCGGCATGGGCAAGCGGGTCAAGGTGACCGGACGGGGCAAGCTGCTCGTCCAGCAGGCCGGCCTGCGCCACCGCCTTGAGGTCAAATCATCCCGGGAGACCCGCCGGTTGACCGGGACGGTCGAGGTCACCCGGGCCGACCGCAAGCGGGTCAGGAAGCTGCTGGGCCGCTGACGCGCGGCAACGCATGACAACGATCAAGGAGTGACGACGTGGCACGCGTCAAGCGGGCAGCCAACGCCCATAAGAAGCGCCGCACGATCCTGGAGGGTGCGAGCGGGTACCGCGGGCAGCGTTCGCGGCTCTACCGCAAGGCCAAGGAACAGATGCTGCACTCGATGCAGTACGCCTACCGGGACCGCCGGGACCGCAAGGGCGATTTTCGCCAACTGTGGATCACGCGCATCAACGCGGCGGCGCGGCTCAACGGTATGACGTACAACCGGCTCATCCAGGGCTTGCGGCTGGCCGGCATCGAGGTGGACCGCAAGATCCTCGCTGATCTGGCGGTCACCGACACGACCGCGTTCGCGGGTATCGTGGCCGCCGCGCGCGCGGCGCTGCCGCCCAACGACACATCCGGCGTTTCGCCCGGTGCCGGCACGGCGGCGCCCGGTACGGCCGCCCGACCGGTCGGCACGGGCGAGGCCGCGGCCTGAGCCTCAGCGCGTCGGGGGCGAGTAGCCCGAGCATGCAGATCCGGCTCTCCCGACCCGGGGCCGATCCGTTGACGCAACGATCGCCCCGGGTCGTTGCCGCACGGCGGCTGTTGCGCCGCCGGCACCGTGACGCCGAGGGGCTCTTCCTCGCCGAGGGGCCGCAGACGGTTCGTGAGGCCGTAGCCAGCGGTACCGTGCTCGAACTCTTCGGCACGGTCGACGCGTACGGCCGACGCCGCGACCTGGTGGCAGAGGCGTACGACCTCGGCGCGTCTGTGTGGCCCGTGACTGAGGCGGCCCTCGCGGCGCTGGCCGACACGGTCAGCCCGCAGGGGGTGGTGGCCGTGTGCCGGCATCTGCACCGGTCCGACGTGACCGAGGTGCTCAGCCCGCAGACCCGGCTGGTGGTCGTGCTGGCCGGGGTGGCCGACCCCGGCAACGCCGGCACCATCCTGCGGACCGCCGACGCCGCCGGGGTTGAGGCCGTCGTCTTTCCCGAGGGCAACGTCGACCCGTACAACGGCAAATGCGTGCGGTCCAGCGCCGGCAGCCTGTTCCATGTGGACCTGGTGCGGGGTGGCCATCCGGCCCAGGCCGTCCAGGCATTGAAATCAGCCGGGCTGAGCATCTTCGCCGCGGACGCGCACGGCAGCGAGAATCTCGACGGGCAGGCCGACGCCGGCGCGCTGGCCGGGCCGACCGCGTGGGTTTTCGGCTCGGAGGCCCATGGTCTCCCGGCCGAGCTCGCCGACCTCGCCGACGCGCGGGTTCGCGTGCCTATGTACGGGCGCGCAGAGAGCCTCAACCTGGCGGCGGCCGCCGCGGTCTGCCTGTACGCTTCGGCCAGAGCGCACTCCCGAGGAGACTCCCAATGAGGCAGTTCCGGTTTAACCAGCCCGCCGGCGGCGGGCCGCGGAGCTGACGACTCCTCCACCCACTCCGGCGGGCAGCGGCGAAGCCGCGGGTCCATAGACTCGTACGCCGGAGGAGCGTTCACCATGAGTTACCGCAGTGACCCGTACGACCCGAAGCAGGTGGCCCTGCTCGACCAGTCATCGCTGGACGAGGCCGTCACCCAGGCACAGAAGGCGTTTGCCGGCGCCGCCGACATCGACGCGTTGACCGCCATGAAGCCGCAGCACCTGGGGGACCGCGCGCCGGTGTCGCTGGCCCGGCGCGAGATCGGCGCGCTGCCACCGCAAGCCAAGGCCGATGCGGGACGGCGGGTCAACGAGGCGCGGGCGGCGGTTCAGGCCGCGTTCGACGCCCGGATGGCCGAGCTCACGGCCGAGCGGGCCCGCCGCGTGTTGGTCGAAGAGAGCGTCGACGTGACGGTCCGGGCCGACCGCCGACCGCGTGGCGCCCGGCATCCGTTGACCACGTTGATGGAGCGGATCGAGGATCTGTTCATCGGGATGGGGTACGAGATCGCCGAGGGCCCCGAGGTCGAGCTGGAGTGGGCGAACTTCGACGCGCTCAACATCCCGCCGGACCATCCCGCCCGTGGACTCATGGACACGTTCTGGGTATCCGCGCCTGCTACGGCCTCCGCGGAGGGAAGTACGTCGGCCGGCCCTGAGGGTGACGCCACCAGCTCCGGCCTGGTGCTGCGTACGCACACCTCACCGGTCCAGGCCCGCACCATGCTGAGCCGCACGCCGCCGATCTATGTGGTGGTGCCGGGACGGGTCTACCGCACCGACGAGCTGGACGCGACGCACTCGCCGGTGTTCCACCAGGTCGAAGGGCTCGTGGTGGACAACGGCATCACCATGGCTCACCTGAAGGGGACACTGGACCACTTCGCCCGCGCCATGTTCGGACCGCAGGCGCGTACCCGGTGGCGTCCGCACTACTTCCCGTTCACCGAGCCGTCGGCGGAGTTCGACGTATGGTTCGCCGAGCACCGCGACGGCCCGCAATGGGTCGAGTGGGGCGGCTGCGGCATGGTCAACCCGAATGTCCTGCGTGCGTGCGGCATCGACCCCGACGTGTACTCCGGTTTCGCCTTCGGCATGGGGATCGAGCGGACGCTCATGTTCCGTAACGGCCTCTCGGACATGCGGGAGATGATCGAAGGCGACGTACGGTTCAGCCGGGCGTTCGGCATAGAGGTGCACTGACATGCGGGTCGGACTGTCCTGGTTGCGCGAGTACGTCGACCTGCCGGACGACCTGACGACGCAGGGGCTCGACGAGGCCCTGAACAACCACGGCGTCGAGGTCGAGTCCATTGTGGACCAACGGGGGAGCGTCGAGGGCTCGTTGGTGGTGGGCCGCGTGAACACGATCGAGGACCTGGCCGAGTTCCGTAAGCCGATCCGGTTTTGCACAGTCGATGTAGGGCAGGCCAACGGATCCGGCCGACCGCAGGAAGTCATCTGCGGTGCGCACAACTTCGTCGAGGGCGATCTGGTTGTGGTGATCCTTCCGGGCGGCGTGCTTCCCGGCGGACTGCACGTCGGCGCCCGCAAGACGTACGGGCGCATCAGCAACGGCATGATCTGCTCGGCCCGCGAGCTGGGCATCGGCGACGACCACAGCGGGATCCTTGTGCTCGACCCGGCCACCGGTGCGACTCCCGGCGAGGACGCACGCCCTTATGTGGGTCTCGACGACATCGTCCTCGACGTGGAGATCACGCCCGACCGGGGCTACCAGATGTCGGTCCGGGGGCTGGCCCGCGAGCTGTCGCACGCGTTCGGCACGACGTTCGCGGATCCCGGGCTGGCCAAAGCGCCAGGGGCGACGGGGCAGTCGGCCTGGCCGGTGACCGTCATTGACCAGGCCGGTTGTGACCGGTTCGCGGCCCGGCTGGTGAGCCGGGTCGACCCGGCGGCGCCGACTCCACTGTGGATGCAGCGACGCCTCGTCACCGCCGGCGTCCGCACCCTCGGCCTGCCCATCGACATTACGAACTACCTCATGCTGGAGCTGGGCCAGCCGATGCATGCCTTCGACGCCGACCGCATCCGGGGCGGCCTCGTGGTGCGCCGCGCGGCTGAAGGCGAGCGACTCACCACTCTGGACGGTGTCGACCGCGAGCTGTCCACGGAGGACATGGTGATCTGCGACGACACCGGTCCGATCTCCCTCGCGGCAGTCATGGGCGGACAGACCTCCGAAGTGATCCCCGGCCAGACGACCAACGTCCTTTTCGAGGCGGCGCATTGGGATCCCACGATGGTGGGGCGGACCGCCCGCCGGCACAAGCTGTTCAGTGAGGCGGCGAAGCGGTGGGAGCGTGGGGTCGACCGCGAGCTGTGCCTGGCCGCGATCGAGCGCGCCGTCCGGCTTCTTGTGGAGTACGGCGGCTCGACGGCCGCGGCCGGCAAGCAGATTCTCGACCTCAACTATCCAGGCATCCGGCCCAGCATCGGTCTCGACCCGGCCGCGCCCACCAGACTGATCGGCGTCGATTACCCGCCTGGGCGGGTGGCCGAACTGCTCACCGCGATCGGGTGCGAGGTGGCGACCGACGACGGGGGCTTCACCGTGACGCCACCGACCTGGCGGCCGGATCTGCTCGGTCCGGCCGACCTGATCGAGGAGGTGGTCCGGCTCGACGGCTTCAACGAGGTGCCCAGTGCCCTGCCGATCGCCCCACCCGGCAAGGGACTCACGCCGGCGCAGCGGCGGCGCCGTTCGGTCGGCCGGACATTGGCCGAGCGCGGATACATCGAGGTCCTCTCGTATCCGTTCGTATCCGCCGACTCGCTGGCCGCGCTGGGACTGACCACGGATGCCGTCCGGCTCGCCAACCCGCTCTCAGAGGAGGAGCCGCTGCTACGAACGAGCCTCCTCCCGCCCCTTCTGGCGACGCTTCGCCGCAACATCGGCCGCGGGCAGCGCGATGTGGCGCTCTTCGAGCAGGGACTGGTCTTCCTCCCGGCCCCGAATTCCAGCCCGCCGCCGGTCCTCGGCGTCGAGGGTCGGCCGGACGAGACGGAGTGGGCACTGGCCAACGCGGCGGTCCCGCACCAGCCCTGGCACGTCGCGGTCGCCCTGGCCGGCGAGCTGGACCGGTCCGGCCCGTGGGGGGCTGGCCGACCAGGAAACTGGGCGGACGCCATCCAGGCCGCGCTCGATGTGCTCGACTCCTCCGGTGTCCCGACCGGTGAGGTCAGCATCGAGTCCGCCGCCGTCGACCCCTGGCACCCGGGCCGCTGCGCCGCGATCGCGGTACGCGGTGACGTCGTAGGCCACGCCGGCGAGCTGCATCCCGGCGTGTGTGCCGCTCTCGACCTTCCCCGCCGGACCTGCGCGATGGAGTTGGACCTCGACGCGGTTCCCCTGCCCGACCTCACGCCGGCCCCCGTGATCTCCAACTTCCCACCGGCCCTTATCGACGTGGCGCTCGTGGTCGATGAGGCCGTGCCGGCGGCCACGGTCGAATCCGCCTTGGCGGAGGGAGCTGGTGACCTCCTCGAGTCGGTACGCCTCTTCGATGTCTACACCGGTGCCCAGGTCGGCGACGGGCGCAAGTCCCTGGCGTACAAGCTCGTGTTCCGGGCTCCGGACCGTACCTTGACGGCTGAGGACGCACTCGCCGCCCGGGATGCCGCGGTCTCCGCCGCAGGCCGTATCGGCGCGGTGCTCCGCGGCACTTAGGACGCGCGTGCGAGGAGTTGGCACCCGGACGGGTCATCCCTCCGGTTACTGTCGGCATGCGGACTGACCAGCCGATACGGTTGCCGAAGTTAGGGCACTGTCCCGTGGCGCCGGTCGTCCTTCGCTATCCTTTCGCCGACGGGCCCCGCCCCGCGGATGTTGGCGCCTGCCTCGGTGGCGCCGGGAGAGTGGAGACGACATGGCTGACGACGTCACTGCGGGCCCCTTTTCGCGCGACGTGGTGATCATCGGCGGCTGCGGGCGGGTCGGCCTCCCGCTGGGCGTCGCGTTCGCCTCCCGCGGGCTGGCCGTCGCCCTTTACGACATCAACGGCGCGGCAGTCGACGTGGTCAACTCGGCCCGGCTGCCCTTCACCGAGCACGGGGCCGGCGATCCATTGGCGGCGGCGGTGCGGGAGGGGCGCCTCATCGCCACCACCGACCCGGCGAGCGTACGAACGGCCGAGCACATCATCGTGGTCGTGGGTACCCCCGTCGACGAGCATCTCAACCCGAACCTTGCCGCAGTGCCCAACGCGATCGAGCGCTGCGCAGAGCATCTCCAGGACGGCCAGCTGCTGATCCTGCGCAGCACGATCCACCCCGGCGTCACGGCGTTGACGGAGAAACTGCTGGCCCGCAAGAAGCTCCACGTCGACGTCGCCTTCTGCCCCGAGCGCATCGCCGAGGGTCGGGCGATGACGGAGCTGTTCGACCTGCCGCAGATCGTCTCGGGCCGCAGCGATCGCGCGCTCGGCCGGGCCGAGAAGCTGTTCCGCAACCTCACCGACGACATCGTCCAGCTCTCTCCGGAGGAGGCGGAGCTGGCCAAGCTGTTCACCAACACGTGGCGGTACATCAAGTTCGCTGCGGCGAACCAGTTCTGGATGATGGCCAACGACTTCGGCCTCGACTTCGAGCGGGTCCGGCACGCGATCACCTACGAGTACCCCCGCGCCGCCGACATGCCCGGCCCCGGCTTCGCCGCCGGACCATGCCTGTTCAAGGACACGATGCAGCTGGCCGCCTTCAACAACAACAACTTCGTCCTGGGGCACTCGGCGATGCTCATCAACGAGGGCTTGCCGCTGTATGTCGTATCCCGCCTGGAAGCCAGGTACGACCTCGCCGACCTCACCGTCGGGGTGCTCGGGATGGCCTTCAAGGGTGGCAGCGACGACCCACGCGAGAGCCTGGCATACAAGTTGCGGAAGATCCTCTTCATGAAGGCGAGGGAGACGCTCTGCTCCGATCCGTACATTGTGGACGAACGCTTCGTCCCGATGGACGAGGTACTGACGCGAGCCGATCTCATCATCATCGGCGCCCCGCATCCGGAGTACCGCGATCTGGTGACCGACAAGGCGGTCGCCGACATCTGGGGCATCACCGGCCGGGGGGTGCTCGTGTGACCCCGACCCGCGAGGTCGTCGTCTCCGTCGTCATCCCGGTCTACAACGAGGGCAGCGCGATCGTGGCGTGCCTCGAGCGGATCCTGCGCGAGGTCCAGCTGCCGAGCGAGGTCCTGGTCGTGCACGACACCGAGGACGACACGACCCTCCCGTACGCCCGCAAGATCGGTGAACAGGACGAACGCGTGCGCACGGTGCTCAATACGTACGGGCGCGGGCCGGCGAACGCGATCCGGTTCGGGATCGAGTCCGCGCTGGCCCCGGTGGCGGTGGTCACCATGGCCGACGGATCGGACGACCCGCGCCAGATCGACGACCTGGCCCGGCTGGTCGAGCGCGGCGTGGTGGTGGCGGCCGCGTCGCGCTACATGCCCGGTGGCCAACAGGTCGGCGGCCCGCCTTTGAAGCGGCTGCTCTCGCGGCTGGCCGGGCGATCGCTACATACGTTCACCCGGGTCGGGACCCGTGACGCGACCAACAGCTTCAAGGCTTACTCGACGACGTTCGTGCGCGAGGTCGGCATCGACAGCCGGGCCGGGTTCGAGATCGGACTCGAGCTGACCGCCAAGGCGCGCCGGTTGCGCCGTCCGGTCGCCGAGATTCCGACGATCTGGCTGGACCGGGCATTCGGTGCCTCCAACTTCAAGATCTCGAAGTGGCTCCCCGCGTATCTGCGCTGGTACCGCTTCGCGTACGGTCGACGGATGACGCTGGAACAGCTCACGGCATGGCGTGCCAAGCACGCCGCGCCCGAACACTCCACAGTGGAAGGTTAGGTGTCGAGGGTTACGGTGTCGAAGGTTCTCATCACCGGTTCGGCCGGGTTCATCGGCGGTTACGTCGTGGCCGAGCTGCTCTCAAGGGGACACGAGGTGGTCGGCCTCGACAACTTCTCCAAGTACGGCCAGGTCAACCACTCCTACGACGGCGACCCCCGGTACCACTTCGTCGAGGGTGACGCCCGCGATGCCGAGCTCCTCACCAAGCTGCTGGTCGACTGCGACCACTTCATCGCCGGCGCCGCGATGATCGGGGGCATCTCGTACTTCCACGCGTACGCCTATGACCTGCTCGCCACCAACGAACGGATCATGGCCGCGTCGTGCGACGCGGCGATCGAGGCACACCGAAGTGGCCGGCTGCGGAAGATGACCTACCTGTCGTCCTCGATGGTCTTCGAGTCCGCGAGAAGCTTTCCCTCGACGGAGGGCGACGAGCGCCGTATCCCACCGCCCATGTCGTCGTACGGGTTTCAGAAGCTGGCGGTCGAGTACTTCGCCCGGGCCGCGTGGGACCAGTACCAGCTGCCGTTCACCATCGTGCGCCCGTTCAACTGCGTCGGGGTGGGCGAAGGGCGTGCGCTCGGCGACGTCGAGGTCCTCTCCGGAAACGTCACGCTCGCCATGTCGCACGTCGTCCCCGACCTCGTCCAGAAGGTCGTCAAGGGCCAGGAGCCGTTGCACATCCTCGGTGCGGGAAACCAGGTGCGCCACTACACCTACGGCGGCGACCTCGCCCGGGGGATCGCCGTGGCCATGGAGCACGAGCGCGCCCTCAACGAGGACTTCAACATCTCCACGACCGAGTCCACGACGGTGCTCGAACTGGCCGAGCTGATCTGGCGCAAGATCAAGGGAGACGCGCCGTTCTCGGTGGTCTCCGACGAGCCGTACGAGTACGACGTGCAGAATCGCGTGCCGGATGTCGCGAAGGCCCGCGAGATGCTCGGCTTCGAGGCCACTACCACTCTGGACGAGATGCTCGACGAGGTCATCCCGTGGGTGACCGCCGCGGTCGAGGCCGGCCGCCTCTGACCCGCCGCGCCCGTGAGCGGCCTGCCCCGCGGCTGGGGAGTCTCCGGTCCGCCATAGGGGACTCCGAATGACACAATCTCGCGAATCAGCAGCCTCAGCCGCGGCGGCTGCGCCGCGCACGCTCCCGCCGCCACTCGATGCCGGCCGCCAGTAGCAGGCCCAGCACAGTGACCAGGGTGATGGCCACCCCTAGCGATTCGCGGGCCGGGGCGTAGACGAACCGGACCGTGTGCCGGCCGGCCGGTACCGATACGGCGGCGAAGGCGTGATCGGCCGGCACGATGGCGGCCGGGTGACCGTCCACTGTGGCCTTCCAGCCGTGCTGGATGGCGTCCGCGACGACGACGTACCCGGCGCCGTGGGCATCGACGCGCAATGACAACTCGTCCAGGTCGTCGTCCATCCAGTCCACTGTGGCGGGTTGGCCCTCGGCCGGTGCGCCCGGGGAGTTCAGCACGACCTGGTCCGGCGTGAGCCTCCCGGACGCGAGCACCTTCAGCCGCGCGGGTGCGTCGGGTACGACCACAGTGGACGACGCCCACCGGGCCCGGGGAAGGGCGGTCGTGCGGTGGTAGATCACCGATTGGCCGTCGAACGCCAGCCGCAGGCCGTCGTTCGGCCTCGGCGTCACCACGGTGATGGCCGGCGTCCCCTGGCGGGCGGCGATCGTCCATGGCCGTGGTGGCGGGGCCGGCGGAGCCCCGACGAGCGAGAACCCCTTCAGCGTGATCGTGGCGGTAAGTCGCGTGTTCGCGGTGAGTTGCGGACCGGCGGTAGATAGGGAACCGCCGAGGGTGTCCGCGGCGAGCGGTACCACGAACGGCACACCCGCGGCGACCTCCCGGTCCACTCGCGACGCCTCGGCCACGAGCGTGCCGTCGGCGTCGCGCAACGCGACGTCGATCTGTTGCCGCAGTGTCGGCCCGACGGAACCGGTCGGCGTGATCCCGATCCCGCGCAGCGGTCCGGTTGTGGGCACCTCGACAGTGACCGGGTGGCCGAGCGTCAGCGTCACGTTCGACCCGTCCGTCGGCGTGGGGTGCAGGTCGCCGAAGGGCTGCACCTCCGGCGGCGCGATGTATTCGGTAACCGAGGCGCGATCCAGGATCGGGCTGTGTGCAACGGCCTCGGCCGCGTCGCCCGACTCGCCGACGATGATGGTGGCCGGTCTCGGTGGGGGCGGGAACTGGCGACCGGGCAGAGCGTCGGCAAGCTCGCCGTACTCCTGCTCCATGAATCCGTGCCCGTGGAACTGGCGCAGGCCGTGGATGGTCTCGAGGCTGCCGTAGATCGCTCCGGCGGTCCCGTAGAACCGTTCGTGCCCCAGGTGTGCGGCGAGGTAGTCGTGTACCGCGTTGGTGGGGTAGAAGTTCGCCCGTTTCGAGTGTGGGTAGTAGCTCAGTACCCACGCGAGCGCTTGGCCGGCGACCAGGGCGGGGATGAGGACCACGGCGGCGGTGACGAGCGCCCGCCGGCGCCGGCCGAGCCCGTCTTGTCGGCCGAACCAGAGCCAGGCAACCGCGGCTCCGGTCAGCGCGGCGAGGAGCAGACCGATGGCCAGTTGTCGGTTCAGCGCGGTGAGATCACTTACGGCCTGGTCGGGGCCGACCGCCCCGGCCGTCGAGACGGTCGTGGTTCCGCGGGCGGTGGCCAGCCGACGCCCGACGAGGTACACGACGGCGCCACCGCTCGCGACGGCGAGCCATACGCCCAGTCCGTACGCCCGTGAGGCTCGGGTCAGCGGGTTGACGGTGTGCTCCTCCCGCCGGCGCAGGAGCAGTTCGAAGCCGACGGCGGCGAGCGCGGCGACCAGCAGCCCGAGGATGCTCCGGGCCCGGCCGATGAAGTTGTCCGAGAAGAGATACCCGGTCCGCTGCAGCAGCCCGAGCGGCGCCCCCCCGAGATAGATGACCACGCCCCAGCCGAGGGTTGCGGCGACGAGGAACCACCAGACTCCACGGGGCAGTAACGCCCGGGCCCGTCCGGCGAGCGCCACCGCCGCCACCCCGAGCACCAACGCCGCCGCGCCGATGTACGACTCGCCCTCTACCAGGATTCCCGGCGCGAACCAGGTCGGCGCGTTCCGGGCGCTCGCCGTACCCAGCGCGTACGGGGCGATCGTGGTCAGCAGAGCCTCGACCGGGATGTGCTGGCCGGAGACCTGGTCCCGCCCTCTGATCAGCGCGGTGCCCAGGTACTGGGCGAACGGGACGAGCTGCCAGGCCGTCGCCGCTATGCCGGCCAGGACAGCACCGGCGGCGGCGGCCGACCGGGCCACGACCACCGGCCACCGCAGTGGGCGCTGGGCGAGCAGACGTACCGCCAGGTACGCCGCCCCGGTCAGCAGGGCGTACCCGGTGACCGACGGGAAGCCGCCGAGCAACAGGCACATCACGGCGAGCGAAACCAGCGCGGCCTCGCGCCAGCGCAGGCGTTCAGCCAGCCGGTCCAATGACCAGAACAGGGCCGGGATCACGACGGCGGTCCGCGTCTGCGGCCAACCGGTCCACGCCACTATGAAGGCGCTTGAGGCGAAGATCGTCCCGCCGAGACACGCGGCCGCCGGGCGTAGTCGCAACCGCCGCAGGAACAGGTACGTGCCGCCGATGGCGACGATGCATTCGAGCAGCTTGACGTAGGCCGGAGCCAGCCAACCGGGCAACAGCCAGAAGGGTGCGGCCAGCGGCGAGAGTAGGCCGAAGTTCGGCGTCGCGGCGAGCGGAGCGCCGCCCAACGCGTACGGGTTCCAGTCGGCGAAGACCCCATTGCGAAGCTCCGTGCCGAAGAGCACCTCGTTCGGGGTGGCGGCGTCGATCGTGTCGTTGAGTCCAAGCGTTCCCGAGGACGTCTGCGGCATTCCGCCGTCGCGATAGACACTGGAGACGGTCAGACTGCTGGTGTCGGCCAGGACACGGACGCCGGCGAGCTGGATGCCGATGCCGCCCAGGACGAAACCGATCATCGCCAGGACAACGGCGCCGGTGATGGCGTCGGGGAGCCGCCGGCGCCAGCCGGCCGGCCGGCCGGTGGCGGGTTGGACCTGCTCGTCCCGAGGGACGGCGATACGCGCGTCATGCCCGCTCGCCTCCGCGCTCGCTCCGCTCCGCGGGCCTGGCGCTCCCGCGATGCTCACTCGATGCCGGCTCGTTGTCATCAGCTTCCCGGGGAGACGGTGACCTGCGGACCCTACCCGACCGCCGTCCATCCCCCGAAACAGGTGGAGCGGGTGCCTGGATGTTGATACGGTATCCTGCATAGAAATGCAGGAGGTCGGATCATGGGAGTACGCGTCGCCGTCGTGGGAGCGAGCGGCTACGCCGGCGGCGAGGTGCTACGGCTGGTCGCCGGTCACCCCGACTTCGAGATCATGGTGGCCACGGCGCGGTCCCTCGCTGGTCAGCCGGTCGCGACCGTCCACCCCCACCTCGCCGCGCTGGGGCTGACCTTCGCCGCGACCGGCACATCCGACCTCGCCGAGGCCGATGTGGCCTTCCTCGCGCTGCCGCACGGCGAGAGTGCGGCCATCGCCGGCGAGCTACCCGCGTCGGTCCGCATCGTCGACCTCGGCGCCGATCACCGCCTGCGGGACCCCGCGGCCTGGACGCGGTACTACGGCGGCCCGCACGCCGGTGCCTGGACCTACGGCCTGCCCGAACTGCCCGGCCAGCGGGTCGAGATCGCCGCGAGCACCCGGATCGCGAACCCGGGCTGCTACGCCGCCGCCATAACCCTCGCCCTCGCTCCAATGCTGTCGTCGGGACTCGCCAGCGCCGACGACGTGGTCGTGGTCGCCGCGTCCGGCACGACCGGGGCCGGCCGGACGATGAAGGAGCACCTGCTCGGCAGCGAGGTGATGGGCGACCTGTCGACGTACAAGGTCGGCGCCCACCAGCACACGCCCGAGATCAAGCAAGCGACCGGCGCCCAGACGCTCACCTTCACCCCGTCGTTGGCTCCGATGCCGCGCGGGATCCTCGCTATGGTCTCCGCCCGTCCGGCTTGGTCCACTGTGGACGCCGCCGCCGTGCGGCAGGTGCTTCGCCACGCGTATGACGGAGAGCCGTTCGTACGGGTGCTGCCCGACGGGGTCTGGCCGCGCACGAGTGCGACCCTGGGGTCCAACGCGTGTCACCTGCAGGCCGGCGTCGACCTCGACTCCGGGCGGATCATCGTTGCGTCCGCACTGGACAACCTCGGCAAGGGCGCGGCCGGCCAGGCGATCCAGTGCGCCAATCTCATGCTCGGCCTCGACGAGGCGGCCGGCCTGACCGCGATGGGGGTGCGGCCGTGACCACGACGGCGCCGAAGGGCTTCCGCGCCGCCGGGGTCGCTGCCGGTTTGCGTACGGGCGACGGCCCGGATGTCGCCCTCGTGGTCAACGACGGACCCGATACCACCGCGGCGGGTGTCTTCACGACCAATCGGGTCAAAGCGGCCCCGGTCCTGTGGAGCCAGCAGGTGCTGCGGGCCGGCATCGTACGGGCGGTAGTGCTCAACGCCGGTGGCGCCAACGCCTGCACCGGCGCGCCGGGTTTTCAGGACGCGCACGCCACCGCCGAGCACACGGCGGCCGCATTGTCGAGCGGCCGGAGGCTCGTCGGGGCGGCTGATGTGGCCGTGTGTTCCACCGGGCTCATCGGGGATCGGCTGCCCATGCCGGCGCTGCGCAACGGCGTCGATGCTGCCGTGCGGGCGCTGAGCCGCGACGGCGGGGCGGACGCGGCCCGGGCGATCTTGACGACGGACACCCGGCCGAAGACAACCGTGGTCACCCGGGAGGGCTGGACGATCGGCGGGATGGCCAAGGGCGCCGGAATGCTGGCGCCCGGCCTGGCGACCATGCTCGGCACGCTCACCACCGATGCGGTCGCCGACTCGAGTCAGCTGAGGCGGGCCCTCACGGCGGCCACCGCGGTGACGTTCGACCGGGTTGACTCGGACGGTTGCATGTCCACCAACGACTCGGTGTTGTTGTTGGCCAGCGGCGCGTCCGGTGTCTCCCCGAGCCAGGACGAGCTGACCGCGGCGGTCACCGGCGCCTGCCATGACCTGGCCATGCAACTGCTCGCCGACGCCGAAGGATCCACAAAGGACGTGACGATCGAGGTACATCGAGCCGCGGTTGTCGACGACGCCGTCCAGGTCGCCCGTACGGTCGCCCGCAGCAACCTGATCAAGACGGCGCTCTTCGGATCGGATCCCAACTGGGGACGGATCCTGGCCGCGGTCGGTACGACGAGCGCGACGTTCGAGCCGGACGAGCTGGCGGTGTCCATCAACGGGGTGTGGGTGTGCCGCGGCGGCTGCGCCGCCGCGGACCGGTCCACTGTAGACATGTCCGGCCGGGACGTGCGGATCGTCATCGACCTCGGCGCCGGGGACGAGCAGGCGACACTGTGGACGAATGACCTTTCCCATGCGTACGTACACGAGAACTCGGCGTACTCGACATGACCGTGACCACCCGCGATCTGGGGATCGCGCTGGGCAAGGCGAACACGCTGGTGGAGGCGCTGCCCTGGCTCGCACGCTTCCACGGTTCGACCGTCGTCATCAAGTACGGCGGAAGCGCGATGCTCGACGCTGAAGTACAGCGGGCCTTCGCCGCGGATCTCGTCTTTCTGCGCTACGTCGGGATCCGGCCGGTGGTGGTGCACGGCGGTGGACCACAGATCTCGGCGATGCTCGCCCGGCTGGGGATCGAGACCGAGTTCCGGAGTGGCCTGCGAGTGACCACGCCGCAGGCGATGGACGTGGTCCGGATGGTCCTCGTCGGCCAGGTTGGCCGCGAACTCGTGGGTCTGGTCAACGAGCACGGTCCGTTCGCGGTCGGGATGTCCGGCGAGGATGCGAAGCTCTTCACGGCCCGACGCCGTCCAGCCTTGGTCGACGGTGCCGAGGTCGACATCGGCCTGGTCGGAGACGTCGACCACGTCAACGTCGCGGCGGTGACCGACCTCATCGCGAACGGCCGGATTCCGGTCATCTCGACCGTGGCGCCGGATGCCGCCGGTGCCTTGCACAACCTCAACGCGGACACAGCGGCCGGGGCACTCGCCGTGGCGCTGGGCGCGCGCAAGCTCATCGTGCTCACCGATGTCAAGGGCCTCTACCGCGACTGGCCCGACCCCGACTCCCTGGTGTCCCAGATCGCATCGGACGAGTTGGCCGTTCTGCTGCCGGACCTCGAGTCCGGCATGGCGCCGAAGATGGAGGCTTGTCTGCGGGCGGTACACGGCGGTGTCGAAGAGGCCCACGTCGTCGACGGGCGGGTACCCCACTCGGTCCTGCTCGAGATCTTCACCGACGAAGGATTCGGAACGATGGTGACCAGATGAGCCTGCGCGATCGTTGGGCGGCGTCCATGATGGACAACTACGGCACGCCACCGCTGGGACTGGTACGTGGCGAGGGAGCCGTCGTGTGGGACGAGGCGGGCAATTCCTATGTGGACATGCTCGGCGGGATCGCGGTCAACGCGCTCGGTCACGCTCACCCGGCCGTCGTGGCCGCGGTCAGCCAGCAGATCGCCACGATGGGGCACGTCTCCAACCTCTACCTCGCCGAGCCGCCGCTCGCCCTGGCCGAGGCGTTGCTCGCGAAGGCCGGCCGGCCCGGGCGCGTCTTCTTCTGCAACTCCGGCGCGGAGGCGAACGAGGCCGCGTTCAAGCTTTCCCGGCGTACCGGTCGCACACACATCGTCTCCACCGTGGGCGGTTTCCACGGCCGGACCATGGGGGCGCTCGCGCTGACCGGGCAGCCGGCGAAGGCGGACCCGTTCCGGCCTCTTCCCGGTGTCGTAACGCACGTCCCGTACGGGGACCTGGATGCGCTGGCGACGGCCGTCACGGACGAGACGGCGATGGTGATCGTGGAGCCGATCCAGGGCGAGAACGGCGTCATCGTCCCGCCGACGGGCTATCTCGCGTCGACACGGGAGATCACGACGGCCGCGGGCACACTGCTCGTCCTCGACGAGGTACAGACCGGCATCGGCCGTACCGGTCATTGGTTCGCCCACCAGGCTGACCGGATCGAGCCCGACGTCATCACGCTCGCCAAGGGCCTCGGCGGCGGACTGCCGATCGGTGCCTGCATAGCGTTCGGACCGGCGGCGGATCTTCTCGGTCCGGGCTCGCACGGCTCCACGTTCGGCGGCAATCCGGTCTCGTGCGCCGCCGCCTTGGCCGTTCTGAAGACCATCGAGCAGGAGCGGCTGCTCGACCGGGTCACGCGGGTCGGCGAGCGGCTCCGCCAGGGGATCGAGGCGCTGGGTCATCCGATGGTGGTCGGCGTCCGGGGAGCCGGGCTGCTCCTCGCGGTGATGCTGACCGGACCAATTGCTGGCTCCACTGTGGACGCGCTCCGCGAACTGGGGTACCTTGCCAATGCCGTCCAGCCCGACGCGATCCGACTCGCGCCGCCGTTGATCCTCACCGCCGATCAGGCCGATGAGTTCGTGGCCGCACTGGCGAAGGCCCTGCCATGACGCGGCACTTCCTGCGCGACGACGATCTGTCTTCTGTGGAGCAGGGCGAGGTGCTCGACCTGGCGACCAGGCTCAAGGTCGAGCGGCACCGGCACAAGCCGCTCGCCGGGCCCCGACCCGTGGCCATCATCTTCGAGAAGCCGTCCCTGCGCACCCGGGTCTCCTTCGAAGCGGGCATCGCCGAGCTGGGCGGCCATCCGCTCGTCATCGACGCTCAGACCACCCATTTCGCCCGGGGCGAGACGATCGAGGACGCCGCAGCGGTCCTCTCCCGCTACGTCTCGGCGATCGTCATCCGCACCTTCGGCGACGACCGGATCCGCGGGCTGGCCGCAGGCAGCGCGGTGCCGGTGGTGAACGCGCTGACCGACGGATTCCATCCGTGCCAGCTGTTGGCCGACCTGCTGACGGTGCGCGAGCGGGTGGGCGGCACCCGTGGCGCCACGCTCGCGTATGTCGGTGACACCGCCAACAACATGTCGCACTCGTACCTCCTGGCCGGGGCGCTGGCCGGCATGCACATACGGGTCGCGGGACCGGACGGGTTCGACCCGGAACCCACCGTGGTGTCCGACGCGGCCGCGATCGCCGCCTCGACCGGCGGAAGCGTTGTGGTGCTGCGCGACCCGTACGAGGCCGTCGAGGGCGTCGAGGTCATCGCCACGGACACATGGACGTCGATGGGGCAGGAGGCGGACGGGAAGGATCGGATCACTCCGTTCCTGCCGTACCAGGTCAATGCCAAACTCCTCGGCGCGGCCCAACCGGGTGCGGTGGTGCTGCACTGCCTGCCCGCGCACCGCGGGGAGGAGGTCACCGACGAGGTGATGGACGGCCCGGCCAGCGCCGTCCTCGACCAGGCGGAGAACCGGCTGCACGCCCAGAAGGCGTTGCTGGCGTTCCTGTTGCGGGGCGACGCCCCATGACGACGCCGGCTTCTAAGGCCGCCCGGCACGAGCGCATCCTGGCTCTGATCCGTTCCCGCCAGGTGCACTCCCAGGCCGAGCTCGGTGACCTGCTCGCCGCCGAAGGTCTCGCGACCACCCAGGCGACGCTCTCGCGCGATCTGGAGGAACTGGGGGCAGTCAAGGTCCGGGGCACCGATGGCCGCGGTGCCTCGTACTTCGTGCCGGAGGCCGGCCTGGCTCCGCTGCGCGCCGCGGAGCAGGCGCCGGAGCGGCTTCGCCGGCTGCTGCGCGAACTGCTCACCGGTGCCGACTTCAGCGGAAACCTCGTCGTGCTGCGCACGCCGCCGGGCGCGGCACAGTTCCTCGCCAGTGCGCTGGACCGGTCCGGACTGCCCGACATCGTCGGGACGATAGCGGGCGACGACACGGTCCTGGTGGTGGCCCGGGAACCGAAGGCCGCACAGCCCGACCCGGATTCGGTCGGCGCGGCTCTGGCCGCGAAGTTGTTGGACTGGGCCGTCGGGCCCACAACTGAGGGGACACTGTCATGAGCCAGCGGGTCATTCTTGCGTTCTCGGGCGGACTGGACACGTCGGTCGCCATCCCGTACCTCGCCGAACGCACAGGTGCCGAGGTGATCGCGGTCGTGGTCGACCTGGGCCAGGGCGGCGAGGATATGAACGTCATCCGCCAGCGGGCACTGGACTGCGGCGCGGTCGAGGCCGAGGTGGTCGACGCGAAGGAGGAGTTCGCCTCGGACTTCTGTATGCCGGCGCTACGGGCCAACGCGCTGTATATGGACCGGTACCCGTTGCTGTCGTCCCTGTCGCGGCCGCTCATCGTCAAGCATCTGGTGGCGGCGGCGAAGGCCAATGGTGGCACGATCGTTGCCCACGGCTGCACCGGCAAGGGCAACGACCAGGTGCGCTTCGAGGTCGGAATCGGTGCGCTCGCCCCGCACCTCAAGGTGATCGCGCCGGCCCGCGACTACGCCTGGACCCGGGACAAGGCCATCGCGTACGCGCAGGAGAAGAACCTGCCGATCGAGGTGACCCACAAGTCGCCGTACTCGATCGACCAGAACCTGTGGGGCCGAGCCGTGGAGACGGGCTTCCTTGAGGACATCTGGAACGCGCCGATCGAGGAGCTCTACGCCTACACGCAGGACCCGTCCGTGCCGCGTGAACCCGACCACGTGGTGGTGACCTTCTCGCAGGGCACACCCATCGCGATCGACGGCGTGACCGTGACCCCGTACCAGGCCGTCCTGGAGCTCAATCGGCGGGCTGGCGCCCAGGGAGTCGGTCGCATCGACCTGGTCGAGGACCGGCTGGTCGGCATCAAGAGCCGGGAGGTCTACGAGGCGCCCGGGGCGATCGCCCTCATCACGGCACACCAGGAGCTGGAGAACGTGACCGTCGAAAGGGATCTGGCCCGGTTCAAGCGGGGCGTGGACCAGCGCTGGGGCGAGCTCGTCTACGACGGTCTCTGGTACTCGCCGCTGAAGTCGGCCCTGGACGGTTTCATCGACGTGTCCCAGCGCCACGTCTCCGGCGACGTGCGGCTGACCCTTCACGGCGGTCGCGCGGTGGTGACCGGGCGCCGTTCGGAGGCATCGCTTTACGACTTCAGTCTCGCCACGTATGACGAGGGCGACATGTTCGACCAGTCGCTCGCGCGGGGCTTCGTCGAGCTGTGGGGGCTGCCCAGCCGGCTCGCCGCCGCCCGCGACGCGCGCCTCGGCTGACCCGCAGCGGCGCAGGACGGTGTCGGTACGGGACGCCGGCCTACGCAGACTTCGTTAGTAAGCTCTGCGACGGTGGCAACACGTGGGGAGGGGAGCGCGGGTGGAACCGGCGACCGGCGTACGGCTGTGGGGCGGCCGCTTCACCGGAGGACCGGCCGAGGCCCTCGCGCGTCTGTCGGTCAGTGTCCAGTTTGACTGGCGGCTCGCCCCGTACGATCTTGCCGCCTCGCGCGCCCACGCCCGAGTGCTCGCCGGCGCCGGACTCCTCGATACGGACGAACTCGGCCGCACGCTCGCCGCCCTGGACGACCTTGAGGCGGCCTGCGCCTCGATGCAATTCCGGCCCACCGTCGACGATGAGGATGTGCACACCGCGCTCGAACGTGGCCTGCTCGAACGGCTGGGGGCGCTGGGCGGAAAGCTGCGCGCCGGCCGGTCGCGCAACGACCAGGTCGCCACCGATCTGCGGTTGTACCTGCGCGACCACGCGCGAGGCGTGGCGCTGCGGCTGGTGGAGCTGGCCGACGCTCTGATCGAGCAGGCGGGCCGGCACGTGGAGACTCCGGCACCGGGGATGACTCATCTGCAGCACGCGCAACCGGTCAGCTTCGGGCATCAGTTGCTCGCCCACGTGCAGCCCCTGCTGCGCGACCTCGAGCGGCTGCGCGACTGGGATACGCGGTGCGCGGTCTCGCCGCTGGGCGCGGGGGCGCTGGCGGGCTCGTCGTTGCCGCTCGACCCGGTCCGCGTCGCCCGAGAACTGGGCTTCACCGCTGCGGCGGCCAACTCGATGGACGCGGTCGCCGATCGGGACTTCGCCGCCGAGTTTCTCTTCGCGGCCGCGCTGATCGGGGTCCACCTGTCGCGGCTGGGCGAGGAGGTGGTGCTGTGGGCGTCCCAGGAGTTCGGCTGGGTCGAGCTGGACGACGCGTTCACCACCGGGTCGTCCATCATGCCGCAGAAGAAGAATCCCGATATCGCCGAGCTGGCCCGGGGTAAGGCCGGCCGGCTCATCGGGGCTCTCGTGACGGTCATGACCATGCTCAAGGGCTTGCCGCTCACGTATGACCGCGACATGCAAGAGGACAAGGAACCGGTGTTCGACGCCGTCGACACGCTCGAGCTCGTGCTGCCGGCCCTGGCCGGCATGGTCTCCACAATGACCGTGCGGGTGGATCGGCTGGTCGCGGCGGCACCACGGGGTTACACCCTCGCGACTGAGGTTGCGGAATGGCTCGTCCGGTCCGGAGTACCGTTCCGGGAGGCGCACGAGATCACCGGATCGTTGGTCGCGCTCTGCGCCGCCCGCGAGTGCGGCCTCGACGATGTGTCCGATGTGGACCTTGCCGCCGTTTCACCGTACCTGACGCCACAGGTGCGGGAGGTGCTCTCGGTACGCGGCGCGTTGCGGGCCCGCACGACCCCGGGCTCGACCGGTCCGGGTCCGGTCGCGGACCAGCTCGCCGCGGCATCGGACACAGTGGAGGGTTGGCGTCAGTGGTCGCGGGCACGAGTCGTACCGCGGTGAGCCGGTCCGACTGGCTTGCCGGGCCGCCGGATGTCACGGCCCGAGCGCTGCTCGGAGCGAACCTGACCGGCAACGGAGTCACCCTCCGGCTGACCGAGGTGGAGGCGTACGCCGGCGACGGGTCGGATCCGGCGTCGCACGCTCACCGCGGGCGGACGAGGCGAAACGCCGTGATGTTCGGCCCGCCCGGTCTCGCGTATGTGTACTTCGTGTTCGGGATGCACTGGTGCGTCAACGTCGTGTGCGGTCCGGACGGTGAAGCGTCGGCGGTTCTGCTCCGGGCGGCGGAGGTCACCGGCGGGGTAGCCCTCGCGCGGGAGCGGCGTGGTGGTGGCATCCCCGATCGCGACCTGGCCCGCGGACCAGCCCGGCTGGCGCAGACCCTCGCCGTGGACGGCCGCGCCACCGCAACGTCGATGGTCGACGGAACCGGACCGCTGCGGTTGTGGCCGCCCCGCCGTCCGGCGGATCCCGGCCGGATCCGCTCCGGCCCACGGGTCGGAGTGGCCGGCGGGCACGACACCCCGTGGCGGTTCTGGTTGGCGGATGAGCCGACCGTGAGCGTGTACCGCCGCCATGCTCCCCGACGCCGCACAGCGACACCCTGAGCTACGTTCTGTGCCCGCCGTCCGGCATGCTGGCTGCCATGACGACAGCGATGGCCCACAACGGCGATGTCCGGCTCGCGTACGAGGTGCTGGGGCCACCCGATGGCGAACCGCTGCTGCTCATCATGGGCCTCGGCATGCAGATGATCGCCTGGCCGGACGACTTCTGCAACGCTCTGATCGACCGCGGCTTCACGGTTGCCCGCTTCGACAATCGAGACAGCGGCGCGTCGACCCATTTCATCGCCGCCGGTCGACCTTCGCTGTTGCGGATCCTCACGCGCGCCACCGCGGTCGCTGCGTACCGTCTCGACGACATGGCCGGCGACGCGGCCGCGGTCCTGGACGCGCTTGGATGGGATTCGGCTCACGTGGTGGGCGCCTCCATGGGCGGCATGATCGCGCAGACGCTCGCGATCCGGCACCCGGCCCGCGTGCGGAGCCTGACCTCGATGATGTCGACGCCGTCGCCCCGGGTCGGGCGGCCCAGGATGAAGGTGTTCGTCAACCTGCGCCATCGCCACGTCACCACCGCCGAGCAGGCGGGCCAGCGGATAGTCGACGTGTTCCGCAGGATCGGCTCACCGGCGTACCCCCTGGACGAGCAATGGCTGCGGGAGGCGGGCAAACGCGGATACGAGCGGGGACACGACGACGCGTCGGTGCCCCGACAGCTCGCGGCCATCCGGGCCTCGGGTGACCGGCGACCCGGGCTCGCCTCGGTCCGCGTGCCGACGCTCGTCCTGCACGGCGACGCCGACCCGCTGGTACGGCCGGCCGGGGGACGGGCGACCGCCGCTGCCGTACCTGGCGCGCGACTGATCGTGTTCGCCGGGATGGGACACGATCTGCCGCGCGAGCTGTGGCCCCTGATGCTGGACGAGATCGCGAAGCTCGCCGCTTCTGCGGTGTCGCTATAACGCGACGGACGCATGCAAGCAGGGGCACCCTATTGACATCCACAAGCAAGTAGGGTGCCCCTGCTTTCATCGAGCGTCTGCGTCGATCAGCGTGAGCCGACCGCGACCGGCTCCGGCGTTGTCACCTCCGGCTCAATGGGTTCCACCGTCGTGCGGCGGCGCAGGAAACCGGGAGCCCACCAGTTCGCACGGCCGAGCAACGCCATCAGTGATGGCAGGACGACCGCGCGGATCAGCGTCGCGTCAACGAAGATCGCGACGGCGAGACCGACGCCGAGCTGCTTCATGTCCAGACTGCTCAGCGAGCCGAACACCCCGAACACGCCCACCATGACCAGGGCCGCGCTGGTCACCACCCCGGCAGTACGGACGATCCCGTGCCGGACCGCGTCGCGGGTGGCGAGTCCCTTGTCGACTCCTTCCCGGATCCGGCTCACCACGAAGACGTGGTAGTCCATCGACAGTCCGAAGAGGACGACGAAGAGGAACAGCGGCAACCACGACACGACTCCCCCGTTGGAGTGGAAGCCGAGCAGACCCTCAGCAAACGTGCGCTGGAAGACCAGTGTGACCACGCCGTACGCTGCCCACACGGAGAGCATGTTCAGCCCGATGGCGGTCGCGGCGATGACCACCGACCGGAACGTCCACACCATGACGATGAAGGTCAGGGCGAGCACGAAGGCTACGACAACCGGTAGTGTGTCGCGGACGTGCTGCGAGTAGTCCGTCGTGCCCGCGATCTCCCCGGTGACGCCGTACTCGACGCCCGGTACGCTACCCACGGTGGCCGGCACGAGATCGTGCCGTAGGCGGTCCAGTGACCGGTCCGCACCGTCGGTGTTGAGCGCGTACGGGGTTCCGATCTCCAGCAGGGTGACCGTCCCGTCCGGCGAGACTGTCTCCTGTGGACGCTGATCGTGCGCGAAGAGCGGGTCGGCCGCGGTACGGGACGACAGGTCGACCAGGGCAGCATCCACCCCGGACCGTTGCGCGGCGGGCGCCTTGACGACCACGACGTGGGTGGTCCCGGTACTCGGGAAGGCGGTCGTCAACCGGGCGTACGCCTGCATCACCGGCGTGTCCTGTCCCAGATCCTGCAACCCGGGTAGGCGCAGGTTCATCCCGAGCGTGGGCAAGCCGAGCAGGACCAGCGCGCCCGCCGAGACCACGAAGGCGGCCGCGGGGAACCGCAGCGCCGGCCGGAGCAGAGCCGACCAGGCCCGCGGCGCCGCACTCGTGTCTGCGTGAGCTCCGCGGCGGGTAGGAGCCGCGGTCAGGCGCCACAGGACAGGGATGCGCGGCCGGTCGACCCAACGGCCGAGCTTGGCCAGTAGCGCCGGCAGCACCGTCAACGATCCCAGGACCGACACGGCGACCACGAGGATCGAGCCGACCGCGAACGAGGTGAAGATGTTGTCGCCGGCCAGGAACATCCCCGCCATCGCGACGACGACGGCAAGGCCGGAGACGACCACCGCGTGCCCGGACGTTGCGGCCGCGATCTCCACCGCGTCGAGGTGAGCGGCCCCCTTGGCTCTTTCCTCTCGTTCCCGCTTGAGGTAGAAGAGCGAATAATCGACCCCGACCGCCAGACCGATCAGCAGGATCACACTGTTCGTCGTGTCCTGGGTCGGCACGAGGTACGAGGCGAGCGCGGAGAGGCCGATCGCTGCGCCGACTGCGGAGAGACCCAGCAGGACCGGCACGCCGGCCGCGATCAGCGCCCCGAACGCGACCAGCAGGATGAGCAGAGTCACCGGGACGCTGAATATCTCGGCCCGCTTGAAGTCGGAGTTGATCTTCTCGCCGAGGCCTTTGTGGAGCGACGCGGGACCGACCTCCTCCACGCGCAGCGCGGGATGGTCGCGCTGAACCGCGGCCGTCGCATCGAGCAACGGCTGCACGCCATCCTCGGCCGCGCCGGGATCGCCGGCCATCCGAACCGGGAGCATCAGCGCGGTACCGTCCGGTGACGGCACCGGCTTGTCAACGCCGGCGACTCCGGGCAGGGCACGCATCCGAGCCGCGACGTCATCCAGCGCCCGGGCGGCGTCGGCCCGGTCGAGCGCTCCGGCCGGGGACGTGACGAGGATGCGCTCCACCACCGGCTGGTCCGGGAAGTGGGCGGCGTCGATGATCTGCTCCATCCGCGCCGTCTCGCCTGCGTTGTCGTTGCCGTTGCTCTGCTTCGCGCCGACCACGCCCCCGACGGCTATCGCGGCGACGACGAAGGCGACCCATAGTCCCATCGCACGCCATGGGTGCGTCGCGCTCCATCGCGCCACCCGTACGGTCAAAGGCTTACGCTGCACGGCTACGTCCCCTCTCGGCGAGCCGGCGATACACGTTGCCCACAGTGGACAGTCGCGTACGCCGGCGTTGTCGAAGGTGACGTTATGGCCCGGGGCGGGAGCCGCCATCCGGCGAAGGCCCGGAGCTGACCCTGAGGAGGCTGACCGCAGTCCGTAGGTGGGGATATCCCTACCATCGGCGGTCTGACCAGCGCTGTTGCGCGTGGGCGAACCCCTAGGGGTTCAGAAGAAGAGGCCGACGAGTACGAGAACAGCGACCAGGTCGGGTCCGCGGAGCAACCGGCGGAGCAGCGTCGTCGGCACGGGCCCGAGCGGCAGATCGGCCGTGCCTGTGTCGTACGTCATCAGCGGACGGGTGGCGGTACGGTAGACGGCCCCGAGCGTACCCACGATGAGGATGAGCCCCTGCGCCTGCGAGGTCGGGACCGCTCCGGCGGCGAGAGTAGCGAGCCACCACAGGATCAGCCCGAACGCCGGGACTGCCAAGTGGATGAGCTTGAGGTCGGCATTGCTGCCACCGAGTTCCCGCCGCAGCGACGGTGACCGCGAAACGAGCCGGAGGCCGGCCGCGAGCCGCTCGGTGGCGAGGTAGCCGGCGATGATGCGAACCGAGCCGACGGCCGAGGACGAGAAGACCGCGGCCGTGTACGGCGCGAGGATGAGCGCGGCCCAGGCGATCAGGCCGGACTTGCGGCGCCATTGGCGGCGCAGATCGGCTTGGACGAGCACCCACTCCCGTCCACCCGCAATCCACCGTCGGCTGTGGACTCGTCCGGCGACCCGCCACCGCCGCGCCTCGACGAGCCCGGAGAAGAGCGACGGGTCGAGCATCACAACGGCGGACACCGCCGCACCCGCGAGTTCGGCACCGCCGGCGAGGGTCGCGCGGTTGACCCGCCCGAGTGCCCGTACGGCGAGCCGGATGGCGACGCCGGCGGCGACGACCGCGATGCTCGCGAAGACCACGGCCGGCACCATCGGTGGGCCCGCTGTGATGTGGGTGACCCGGGTTGTCACAGCGGCGGTGACCAGCAGGAGGCTCACCAGAAGCGCCACATCGGACGGTCGTACGCGGCGGGTCACGCCCAGCTGGCGGGACTGGACGACAACACTCGCGGCGGCGAGGGCGACGCCGACGCCGGCTCCGGTCAACACACCCCAGAACGCAGAGGTGGCCAGGCCCATCCACGTGGCGAGAACCCCGGCCGCGGCGCCGGCGAGCGCGCAGACGCCGAGCACCCAGTACATCGGCAGCCGCAGCCACGCCGCCCGGTCGATCGGGGTGGACAGGCACCACGTCTGGGCTGCCGGTGTCGTGATGAGCGGGCCGAGCGCGCGCAGCCCGCGCCAACCGAGGATGGCGGCGGTGACCAGGAGGGCGACGACGAGCCAGGCCCTGGTGGACTCCAGGCCGATGGGCCCACCCACCGGCCTGGCCAGGTGCCGCCGCAGGCTGACGACTCCGCTGCCGCCGTAGAGCACGACCAGGAAGGTCACCAGGTACACGTCGGTGAGCAGCTCGCCGAGCGTCCGGTCGCTGTGGGTACGACGGACGCGGCGCAGCCTGACACGTACCTCGTGCACAGGCGGGATGGCCGGAGCCGTGGCCGCGATCGTCATGGACTCAGTCGCCGACGGGCAGGCGAAGATCGGCGACGGCCTCCACCAGTTCGGGATCGTGGCTCGCCATCAGGACGGCCGTGCCTCGCTTCTTCTCCCGCAGCAGCTTGTCCTTCAGCCAGTCCTGACCGCGGCTGTCCAGGCGCTGTTCCGGCTCGTCGAGGATGAGGAGCCGTCGGGGCCGGACGAAGCACGAGGCCAGCGCGAGCCGACGCCTCTGTCCACTGGAGAGGGTCGGCGGCACCTGGTCGCGCGCCACATCGAGCGAGAGCGCGTCGATGAGCTCGTCGACCACCGCGAGCGGATCGGGCGTGGCGTGTGCGTACGCCATCAACTCGAGGTGTTCGGCGACCGAAAGATCGGGGAAGAACTCCGTGTCGTCCAGGACCGCCGCGATCGCCGCCCGGGTATGCGGATCGGATTCGTCCACCGGCTGGCCCAGCAACGTCACAGTCCCGGCGTCGGAAGGGAGAGCGCCGGCCACGCACCGTAGCAGGGTGGTCTTTCCCGAGCCGTTGGGGCCGGTGACGGCACACACCTGGCCCGCCCTGACGGTGATGTTCACGTTGTCGAGCACTACGTGCTCGTTGAATGCCCGTCGCAGTCCCTTGACCGCGAGGACCTCGGCCGCGCCGACTCTCTTCGCCACCACACCTCCCGGTCGATACCGCCGCCAGCGTAGCCGTGATGCCTGGTGGCTCCGGGAAACCCGGTGTCCGCCCCGGCGCGGGGTGCGGAAGAATCGTGCCCGTGAGCCTTCTTGACGACCTGCAATGGCGTGGCCTGATCCAGGACTCGACCGACCTGGACGAGCTTCGCAAGCACCTCGACGCGGGTCCGGCCACCTTCTACGTGGGCTTCGACCCGACCGCGGCGAGCCTGCACGTGGGGCACCTGATGCAGGTGGTGACGGCGCGTCGGCTGCAGCTCGCCGGGCACCGCCCGCTGCTTCTGGTCGGAGGTGCCACCGGGCAGATCGGCGACCCGAAGGAGAACGCGGAACGCGTGCTCAACCCGCCCGACGTGGTGGCCAGCTGGGTCGACCGGATCCGCACGCAGCTCGCTCCGTTCGTCAGCTATACGGGCGACAACCCCGCAACGCTCGTGAACAATCTCGACTGGACCACCGGTATGACGGCGATCGAGTTCCTGCGCGATGTGGGCAAGCACTTTCCGGTCAACCGGATGCTCGCTCGTGAGGTGGTCCGGGCTCGACTGGAGACCGGGATCAGCTTCACCGAGTTCTCGTACCAGTTGCTGCAGTCACACGACTACTTCGAGCTGAACCGCCGGTACGGGTGCACGTTGCAGTTCGGCGGCTCCGACCAGTGGGGCAACATCAGCGCGGGGGTGGACTACGTCCGTCGCCGCGGCGGCGGCACCGTGCACGCCTTCACCACGCCGCTGGTGGTCAAGGCCGACGGGACCAAGTTCGGCAAGACCGAGGGCGACGGCATCTGGCTCGACCCCGTCCTCACCTCGCCGTACGCGTTCTACCAGTTCTGGCTCAACACAGCCGACGCCGACATCGGTTCGTACCTGCGCTACTTCAGCTTCCGGTCGCAGGACGAGTTGACCGAACTGGAGACGGCAACGCGCGAGCGAGCCGCCCGGCGGGAGGCTCAGCGGGCGCTCGCCGGCGAGCTGACCACGCTGGTGCAAGGTGAGGTCGAGTGCCGCCAGGTCATCGCCGCGTCCGAGGCGCTGTTCGGACGCGGCTCACTGGGCGACCTGTCGCCGGCGACTCTCGCCGCGGCGTTGGCCGAGGCCGGGGTGGTCCGGATCAGCGGCGAGCTACCGCCGGTGGCGGCGCTGCTCAAGGAGTCCGGCCTGGTGTCGAGCCTGAACGAGGCGCGCCGCACCATCGCCGAAGGGGGGGCGTACGTGAACAACGAGCGGGTCGAGGACACCAACGCCGTCGTCGACCCGGCGCGACTGCTGCACGGCCGATGGCTGGTTCTGCGGCGGGGTCGGCGTACGTTCGCCGGAGTCGAACGAGTTCCCTGAGCCGCTCGGGCCGATGTCTTTTCAGTTCTCGCCGCATCCACATGCGACGGACCGATTTATACGGATAAAGATGGATCCTTGAAGCTCACGCCGGCCGGAGGTTGATCGTGGTCTCGACCGTGTCTGCGCAGGTCAGGCGGGTCTCGCGGGCGTTCGCGAGCGAGATCAGCGGTTGCACACACGACTGGCAGGGGATTGAATGCTCACAGGGCTGGCGAGCGGTTGTCGTTGACGGTGTCTTGCTCTGGCGCCGTCGCCGGCCGGGGTGGACCGACTACTAACCGAAAAGGAGCACCCGTGAATTCGTGGCTACGAAGGTTGGCTCCGTTAACTGTCCTTCTGCTTGCGGCGGCCGGCTGTTCCAGTGGGGGCGGCTCGGGTGGCGATGAGAACAATCTGAGCGGTAAGACCGTCACGGTGATCGGCACGTGGGGTGGTG
>JBKPDY010000123.1:0-4814 GCA_046728155.1 Actinomycetota bacterium | reverse complement strand
CGACCCGAACAACCCTGGCAACGTCCGCATGACCGCGAATCAGGTCGCGCTGATCGACTGGGACGAGTCGCACGTCGACGTCCCCGACCTCGACCTCGTACTGCCCGACAACGCCGCCGGCCTCGACGACGGCGCGCACGACATCGCCGCGCAAGCGTCGGCCGCGTGGGAAGCCGCCGTCTGCTGGGACGACGAGTACGCAGTCAAGCGGCTCGCCAAAGTTCGAGCGGTCTGAGGACGCGTCCGAGGAGTAGAGCTATTGGCGGTCGAGTGTGCACATCTGCCGCCGAGGGTGTGGACGGCCAGGGCGCCACGGTTGGCGTATGGCTGATTCTGTCGTGCTCCAAGGTAGCTCTGATGATCTGCTCCGAGTGGCGATCGCCGCGCATCTGTCCCGGTACAAGGGCCTGTCCCGGGCTCACACTGATTCCGACCTGAAAGTGTTCTTGCGTTGGTGCGTGGAACGCCAGCTCGATCCGCTCACTGTGCGCCGTGCCGATGTCGAGCTATCGTTCGCTGGCTGGAGGAGATTCGCCGGTTCAAACCGTCGACCGTGTCGCGGCGGCTGTCGGTGGTGACCTGCTTCTACCGCACCTGCGTCATCGACGCCGTCCTGGAGGCCTCCCCGGCCGCGTACCTGCGCCGCCCGCCGGTCCCGAACGAGTCACCGACCTTGGGCCTGTCCCAAGGCTCCGGCTGGCTAGATTGCTGTCGGGCCGTGCGGCAGCACCTCGACGATGCCAACGTCAGCGTCGAGTTGGGACGAATGACGCTATGAGCTGAATCTATGGACTGAGAGGGCGCCGCCGGACACGCTGGAGCGATGTCGTTAGGTTTCGGTGGCGAGGTGGCCGACTTCTATCAACGGTATCGGCGTGGTTATCCCGCAGCCGTGTTCGATGCACTGGTGGACGCGTTCGCGCTTACGGTAGACGACGTTGTCCTTGATCTTGGTTGTGGAACGGGTCAGCTGGCGTTGCCGATCGCCGCGCGTGTGCGGGCCGTCGTCGGGGTCGATCCGGAACCGGACATGCTGGTATGCGCTCGGCGAGCTGCCACCGAAAAGGGCGTCACGAATGTCAGCTGGGTGCTCGGGGCGGACACCGACCTTCCGGCAGCCGGTGCGCTACTCGGCGGCCGGACCGTGGGCGCCGTCACGATTGGACAGGCTCTGCACTGGATGGACTACGAGGCGCTGTTCAAGAAGGTAGCCCTGTTGACCCGCGACGGCGGCGGTGTAGCGGTGGTGACCAACGGAACACCGCTGTGGCTTCAGGACAGCGGCTGGTCTCGGGCACTGCGCGGGTGCCTGGAACAGTGGCTCGGCGGCAAGCTGACTCAAACCTGCGGCACCGACTCCGCGAGTCAGCGGCGGTACCGCGACAGCCTGATCGCCGCTGGGTTCGACGTGGACGAAACCAGTGTCGACTACACCGACGAGATGAACCTCGAGCAGGTCGTCGGCGGTGTCTATTCGGCCTTCTCAGTCGACCAACTGCCAGCGCCGGACCAGCGGCCGAAATTCGCCGAGCAGGTCCGCCGAGCCGTACACCCCGAGACGCGATTCCGTGAGCATATCCGCGTGACGATGTTGACCGGCCGGGTCAGATCGCCCACGCCGCCACCAAAGACCGGCGAGGCATTGGCAGGATGATCGCAGAGCATTCAATGCGGCGCAGAGGCCACAGCTCAACATCCTCAATTGCCGCTGACAGCATGTCGTAGACGACCGGATCTGCCGATGAGAGTGCGGACAGGAACGTCCTGCTTTTTGTACATGTCGTACGCTGGCCGATGAATACCGACTCACGATCCGTCGATCGCGCGTTCCTCGCACGTCGATTAATCGGTAGCCACGGGGGGCCTGCATATATCACTGAGGGGGTCAGCGCCGTCGGACCGGTTTGCGCCTCGGCTCCGCGTCAAACCAGCTTGACGTAGCGTGGGACGCCGCTGTCACCGATCGACCGCGTCCGCCGCTGGGGCGACCGCCATTCCGTTGTGCCAGACGCGACGGACCCGGCTTGCCAGGTCGCTGACGTCGAGATCCGTTCCCGCCAGGAGTACCAGATCGGCCCGCTTCTGCGGCGCGATCTCGCCGCGGTCGTCGGCGAGCCCGAGCAGCCGGGCCGCCTCGAACGTGGCTGCCCGTAGCGCTGCGGCATCTCCGAGCCCGGCCTCCGACAGGTATCGCAGCTCGTTGAGGACCTCGGCGTGCGGGCGCACCGGGTTGTCGGTACCCATCGCGATGGGAACGCCTGCATCGAGCGCGAGCTGGACCGACGCCCGGTGTGCCACGGCGACGGTCTCCTGCAACTGCCCGGGGTCCGTCTGCGTGCAGGACAGGGTGGGCACCAGCCAGGTCCCGGCGCCGGACATGGTGGCGGCTGCGGCCTCGTCGAGGAAGGTTCCGTGTTCGATGCTGCGTGCGCCGCAGCGCGCGGCCTCCTCGACGGCCCGCGCGCTGTGGGCGTGCACCATGACGCCCGCGCGGCCCTGGCGCTGCGCCTCGGCGACAAGCGCCGCCATCTCCTCGGGCGTAATCTGGCTGTGGCGGGCCCGAGCACCCTGCAGGACGGAGCCGGTCGCCGTGACCTTGATCCAGTCGGCGCCGGCCCGGGTCATGCGCCGCACGACGGCCCGCGCCCCGTCAGCTCCGTCGAACACGGGGTCCGGCATCCCCGGGTCGCCGAACAGATCCACCGGGCCGATCCTGGGCGACCAGTGATCGCCGATGCCGCCGGTCGTGCTGACCTGGCGAAGGCTGATCAGCAGCTCCGGCCCGTCGATCCAGCCCAGTTCCACGGCCCGTTTCAGCCCGGCGTCGGCACCCCACGCATCGCGTACCGTCGTGACACCCAGCCGTAGGAGCGTGGCCAGGACGGGAACGGCGGACAGGACCCGCGTCGAGCGGGGAATCTCTATGGGGCTGGGGCTCGCGAAATCGTAGGACAGCGCTACGTGCGTGTGGCAGTCGATGAACCCGGGGACGATGAGGTGGCCGCTGCAGTCGACGCTGTCGTCGCCGTCGAGGTTGGCACCGACATCGACGATCCGGTCGCCGTCGATAACGACATCGGCGACACTTGTCCCGCCAGTACGCGCGTCGAGAACGGCTCCGCCGCTCAACAGGGTTCGAGGCATGTGCCGCAGCATGGCAGAACGCGGCCCGAAACGGGTGACGGTGCTGGTCGCTCTCGGCGCAAGGCCGACTCCCCTACGACTAGCACCGCGCTCTATCAGCCCTGGTCTTTCAACGGGAAGGCCGTGGAAATCTGGCTCAGCGCAGTCATCCACATCGACGATGTTGACGCCACCACAGCCACCGCAACGCATTGGCCGTCGCCTCGAACAAGGCTTCGCCCCGGGCGCTTGGTGGTCTCCGAAGCTGTCGCGATCGGTTTCGCGTTGACCCGCCACTGAATGGACCAGCGGAGCATGATCCCGCGGCTCGTTGCCGCCCGCACGTCGACCAACCCGTCCGACTTCGCCCTGGTCGCCATGCTCGGCCTGCTCGGACTGCGCGTGTTCGAAGCCTGCAACGGCGACGTCGACGACCTGGGCGAGGAGCACGGCCACCGCGTGCTACGCGTGCTCGGCAAGGGAACAAAGCTCGCTCGGATCCCGCTGCCACCCGCCGTCGGGCGAGCGATCGACCTGCGCGCGACCACGGCTGCCAGTGAGATGACGCTCGGTGGGCTCGTCAAGCATGTGGCGCTGGTCGAGGCGGACTGGCTGGCGGTCAAGCTGGCCGGTCGGGAGTACGGAGCTCCTTGGGACGCAGTGGATTTCGACACCGACCCCAGCTGGGATTGGCGCACTGGAGCCCAGGACACTCCCGAGGATGTCTACGCAGTGTGGCGGGACGCGGTCAAGCGGTCGCGCGAGCTGGTCGCCGAGGTCGTCAAGGAGCGCGGTCTCGACGGACCGGCATCCTTTACCTGGCCGAATGGTCGCACGCCGACTGTCCGCGACATGCTCTTGGACATGATTGAGGAGTACGCGCGACACACAGGCCACGCGGACATCCTGCGGGAGGCCGTGGACGGCCTCGTGGGTGAAGGCGCGCCCGAGGACTTCACCTTCTGAAACGTCCTCTTCTGCCGCGTTCAGCGCCGATTGGTGGCGTCCGGGCGACGCTTGTCGCCGCGGGTTTGCTGTCCTGTCACGGGTTGGGACACGATGTCAGCGTGCGTGCGCTGCTAGCGGCCGTCCGCTGCGAGAAAGGTGATATCAGGGGCAACCTGACGTCCCACATACGGCTGCTGGACACGGCGGCCTCGGCGGGCTGTGACATCGCCTTGTTCCCCGAGATGTCACTGACCGGATGCGTTGAGCCTGCGGCCCATATGCGTCGGCTGGCGAGCTTGGACCATCCCGCTGTTGTCGCGCTGGTCAGGGCTTTGGGTGAGACCGGAGTCGGTGTCTGCTTCGGCATCGCGGAGCGCTCGCCCGCGGGCGACCCGTACATCGCTCGGATCTTCGCGGCCAACGGAAGCGTGGCAGGTGTACAGCGCAAACAGCACCTTGGCGAGGGAGAAGAGCCGTTTCTCGCCGCTACTGAGTCGCACGTCTTCGAGCGCGCGGGTACCAGGTTCGGTCGCCATCTGCGCCGAGGCCGGATTCGACGCGCCGTTCGACTCGGCCGCCGCGGGCGGTGCCCAACTCGTTCTTTTCCCAGCGGCGCCGGGTCTTTACGGCCGCCGTACCGACGAAGCTTCCTGGCGAGCAGGCTTCGCCTGGTGGGAGGGATGTGCTCTGGGCGACGCACGCCGCCACGCGAAGCGCTTGAAGCTGTGGATCGCGCTGGCGGG
>JBKPDY010000122.1:0-47997 GCA_046728155.1 Actinomycetota bacterium | reverse complement strand
CCCTAGAACCCAGGACACCTCCGATCCGGTCAGCAGGTATGGGCGGAGAAAAGTAGTAGCCCTGGCCGTATGCGCAGTTCAGCTCGCGCAGAATATCGGCCTGCTCACGGGTCTCGATCCCCTCCGCGACCGCGGCAAGGTTGAGGCTCGAGATTAGCTGAAGAATCGCGTGGACGACCTTCCATGGCTGGTCCGGAACCGTCGAGTCCAGAGGACCGGATGTGAACGAGCTATCGATCTTTACTGCGTCAACGGGAAGCTGAGTGATGTAGGACAGCGATGAATAGCCAGTTCCGAAGTCATCGACGGCGATCCGCACCCCGTTCTCGCGCAGGCGATTCAGCTGGCCCCGCACGGTCGGATCCGACGTGTTCTCGATCAGACTGCTCTCCGTGAGTTCGAGGACGAGCGCCGAACTGGGTAGACCGGCCTCGGCGAGAATATCGAAAACAATGTCATCGAAGGCGGGATCGCTCAGCTGGCGACCGGAGACGTTCACGCCCACCGGTGTTCCGTACTGGACATACCAGGGAGCGGCATCAGTGCACGCCTGCCGCAGAACCCATGTTCCGATGTCGACGATCAAGCCGGTCTGCTCTGCCGCCGGGATGAATTCGGACGGCGACACCATCCCCCGATCTCTTGATGGCCAACGCACCAGCGCCTCGACTCCGACAACTCGACCGTCGTCCAAGGCCACGATGGGCTGGTAGTGCAGGATCAGCTCGTTCCGTAACACGGCATGGCGTAGCTCGCTGGTCATCCGCGCCTGGTGCAGTCGTTCGTCGAGCAGCCCCGGGTGGAACTCAGCCACGCGGTTGCGCCCCGCGGCCTTGGCCGCGTACAGCGCCTGATCCGCATCACGAAGGCCCTCCGACGCGTCTGGTGCGCGTCCGCCAACGTCCGTGATGACAAGGCCGACGCTCGCGGACAGGAACACCTCCCGGCCGGCCACGAAGAACGGGAACCGCAACGCCTCCACAATCGCTTCCGCCAGCAGCCGAGCTTCGTGTCCGGTGTCTTCGAGGAGAATGCCGAACTCGTCACCGCCCAAGCGCACGAGCACCGCCCGCTCCGGAATCGTGCTGACCAGCCGCCGAGCAACATCGATCAGGACCTGATCCCCAACGGGATGGCCGAAGGTATCATTGATGTCCTTGAACCCATCCAGGTCCAGCATCATCAGCACCTGACCACGACTGGCCGGGTTCATCGATAGCCGGTCCATGCGATCGGTCAAGACGTACCGGTTGGCAACACCGGTCAGCGGATCATGCAGCGCACGGGATTCCAACTCCCGCTGCAGCTCGTCCTGCTCAGCTATCGCTTGAGCAAGCGAAGCCGACTGTTGGGTCAGCTTCTCCGCTCGCGCCGCGGACACGTGCCCGACAAGAGCCAACCGGATCACGAGGAGTATCAACATCAGCGCCCCGCAGGCAGGCGGTACAACCGTCACGACGACACTCGGGCCGGACCCGCCCGCCCGCGCGGAGTCGACCGCGACATCAATCGGTGCCAGCAGGGCCAGCGCGACGAATACCGCCAGACGCCAGCGCGGCAGGTCCGGCGCGGGCCGACGCCGGCCCCCGATGACATCGACGAAGTCCGACGCGACCCCCGCCCCACCCAACAGAACGGCGTGAGCCAACCACGCAGCCACAATGGGCAGACCAATCGGCACCGCCAGCTCACCGATCGGCTTGAAGTAAATCAAAGCAGAGTTGTACAACGCTGCCGCGCTCGCGACCAGCAGCATCCGGCCCGACCATGTCGACAAGGCACCGCCGAATGCCAGCGTCAAGGCCATGGCCAGGACCAGGAGCGAGGTGGCGGGCACGGCGGTTGTAACCAGCGCGGTGAACGCCGAAGAGCTGCGTGCCAGCGCCGGGTCGATGTATAGGACCCAGGCGACCAGAAACACCCCCAAAGCGGTCACCGTGGCATCCAGGGAGTCCCACCCGCGAGTACCCGCTGTTCGCCAGCCGAGCACGCCCAACCCGACAGCCAACACGAGCAGCGCCGAAATGGCGATCACGAACTGGCCGACGCCTCCGAGGAGCTCTCCGCTCCCGAGCCCGTACATGATGGCGATGCCGACCGCGGCGGCATTCGAAAGCGCCCCACTCAGTGCAACGAGCCACCATCCCGCCGTCCGCGTCGGCCGACGCCCGAGAATCGCTGCAACCAACGCCACGATGCCCGCGGTCGCGACTGCCAACCGGACAGCCCCGCCGGCGGAGACGGGCAGGATGAACGAGCCGGCTGCGGCCACTCCTTGAACAGCCAGATAGCCGACTAGCCTCCGATCACCCGTCATCACCGCCCGTGCCACGGATGAGATCCGATCCGGCATGCAGCACAAACTACTGTCGCACGTACGCGCAGAGACCGAATACCGATCAATAGGAATCCAGCCGCGGCCATTGCGCCAGACGGTGCAATAGTTGCGGCCGTGTCTGCCAACTCAGTGCGCGGGCTTTGAGCACCGATTGCCGGCAAACCAACACTTCGCATAAAAGGCACCGAGCCACTTCCGCGGCCAAGCCTCCGAAAAGGCGCAGCACTCCCAGGCCGGCCGATACCTTCACCGACTCCGTCGCCTCAAGCAACCGCGGGCCTTCATGGTGTATCAGCGCCTCCCTGGCCACGTCCGGAGGTGGGCATACCGCCGCCACCCGCCAGCAGCCGAACAACCGCGCGACACTCCACTGTGGAAGGACTGTGCAGCGCGTGGGGTCTGTCGACGCCGCCCACGAGGTCTGGTGCTGGCGGCGATCGGGTCGTCGAACACCACCAGCAAGACCAGCACCGTCGTCACGTCCCGCCGCGACGCGACGCCGGCGAGTAGCTGGCCCGACCCGCTCCAGGCCCGCCGTCACGTCACGCGAGCCGGTCCGGACGCGGCGGCGCACGACCGTGCGGACCGACGTGCGTCTCCGGGCGAAGGCACTCTGATCGATGGTGCCGCGGGTGCGCGGCGTCAGTTGCCGTAGTCGAGGACGTCCCGTAACTTGCGCGCGAAGGCCTCGGGTTGGCCGGCGTATCCGAACTCGCCGCCGAGGAAACCGCCGTGGTGACTCGGGAACACGGTCGCCTGCTGACCGAGCAGTTCAGCGGTGGCCACCGATGTACGTCCGGTGAACGTGCCGAGGGACTCCTCGCCCACGGCGATCACGACGCGTGTCGGGGCGGCGGTCACCGCGTCGATGTCGGGGCGATAGCCGCTGACCGCCCAGGACCGGTCGGAGAGCAGCGGATCGTCACGAGAGCCGTCGTCCCCGGTGGGCATGCCGAACACGACGGGATCCGGCGTGGGCTGGGCGAAGTAGTCGTCGGTGAACTCGCCCCGCCATGACGTCATGGCAATGAAGGCCGCCATGCCGGCATTGCGCCCCTTGGCCTCGTACGCGTCCCGAACCCGGCTGCGGGCACGCTCGGCAGCCTCGGCGTCGGGGAGCACCGGAATGAGCGGCGGCTCGTGTGCCACCAGGGTGGTCACGTCATTGGGATGGGCCGCCACGAGGGCGAGCGCGGTCACCGCGCCGCCACTGCTCGCGAACATGTCGACCGGGCCAGCGTCGAGCGTCTCGATGACGGCGTGGACGTCATCGGCCTGGACCGTGGGCGCATGGTCGACCCGGCCGTCTTTGCGGCTGCTGCGGCCAAGACCGCGGGGGTCATAGGTGATCACGGTGCGGTCGGGGAAGTGAGACGCCAACGTAGCGAAGCCGCTGGCTTCCATGGGCTGGCCGATCATGAACAGCGGTGGGCGCCCGTCGGCCGTAGGCAGCGGGCCGTCCACGTCGTAGGCGATGTCGACCTCGGCGGTCTCAAGTATGTGCGTCGTCGTCATGGCAGTGTTGACTTCTCCTGCGGTGAGAACTCATCGGACCCCCGGGATCAACGGTGGCCGTGGTGGTCGTGACTGACCGGCGAGCTGGGCCCTTCGGCGAGCTGAAGGTTGCCGGCGTGCGGCGCTCCACCCATCATGCGAAGCATGCCAACGCCGCCTGTACGGAAGAAACGTATGAGTAGAACTGCCGTCATCGCGATGAAGACGAGGTTGAGCCAAGTGGTGTAGTTCCATGCGATCCCTGCCTCGATCACCTTGGCGTTCCGACTCGTCGGTACGAGCCCGGCCGCGCCGAAGAGCAGTTCCACGACGTATCCCGCGACGACCATCGCCGCGTAGAAAGTGGCCGTGATGGTCAACGCCATCCGCCATCCGTAGTACTTCCGGTAGATGTTGATGATCGGCAGGATGATGAGGTCGGCGAAGATGAACGCGACGACACCGCCGAAGCTGATGCCACCGTTCCACAGCACCGCGGCCAGCGGCACATTGCCGATCGAGCATACGAAGCTGGCCATGGCCACCAGCGGGCCGACCAAGGGCCCCCACAGCGCCGACAGCGTCGGATGGTCGATGAAGAAGAACGCCTGCCAGAACGACTCGGGTACCCACGCGGCGAGGGCTCCGGCGATAAGCAGACCACCCACCAGGTCGCGCCAGATCGCCGCCCATTCGCTCACGTAAATATGTGACAGCGCGGTGAAGCCGCGCGGAGACGCCATGCGCCGCAGCACTGATCCGCCTCCCGCTATCGACATATCCATGGCGGCATGCCCCTCCATCGATCCGGCGAGTGCCTTGTCAGCCTGCACACGCGCGTCACGCAGCAGCCGCTGACGCACAGTCAGCCGGAACAGCACCGCTACCACGGCGATCATCACAGGGCCGCCGACGAACTCGGCCGCGGTGAACTGCCACCCCATCAACAGCGCAAGCAGAATGCCCAGTTCGACGACGAGGTTGGTCGAGCCGATCTCGAAGGCCATCGCCGCCGTGAAGTGCGCACCCTTGCGGAAAAGGGCGCGAGCCAGGGCCACAGCGGCATAAGAGCAGGACGATGACGCGGCACCGAGTCCGGCGGCGGCGATCAACGTTCGTGGACGATCGTCACCGAGCAGGCGAACGACCGTCTCGCGCCGTACCACGGACTGCACCATTGCGGACAAGCCGAACCCGAGAATCAGCGCCCACAAGACCTCCCATGTCATCGACCCAGCGATCGCAAGCGCGTGCCACAGCCAACCCACATCGACCCACCTTCCGACATGCGGGGCGCCCCGGAAGGCTAGCATATACCCCTTAGGGGTATAGCTGGCACCCGGGAGAACTTTGCGCAGTCAAGACATCCGCCGACTGAACAGGTCGATGCAACCAGCCTCGGACGCCTCGCCATCCGCCGGATCTCGAGGCGCGTGACGAATTCTGTTTGCTGACCGCTTCGCCATCGGCAAGGGTGGCGACATGACCAGTCACCACGCGGTCGGCTACGACGGCATGTGGGCACCGCCCGAGGACGACCCCCGGGTAGCGGGCAACCCCGTCGGCGAGTTGGCGACCATCCGCGAATACCTGTCCAACTACCGGCTCACCCTTCGCATGAAGTGTGAGGATCTTTCGCCCGAGCAGCTCGCCACCAGGTCCGTGCCGCCGTCCACGTTGAGCCTGCTGGGTCTGGTGCGGCACATGGCTCGAGTGGAGCACAACTGGTTTCAGCGTTCGCTGCAAGGCCATCGGGACGCGCCTCGGTTGTACTGGTCCCCCGATCACCACGATCTGGACTTCAACGGCGCGGTCGGGGACTCGGCGGTCGTCGATGACGCGTTTACCGTTTGGACCGCGCAGATAGCGGCCGCCGAGGAGTGGCTGGATGGCCTGGGCGACCTCGACGCCACGGTCCTAACCCCGCAGGGCGAAGCGGCGAGCGTCCGCGACATCCTCATTCACATGGTCGAGGAGTACGCCCGGCACTGTGGGCACGCAGACCTGCTGCGCGAATGCATCGACGGCCGTACCGGTCAGTAGCAAGCCAGCTAGGACATTGGATCAAGCCCATGCGGCTCCTAGACCGAGCGCCGCCGCACGTCATAGCGAGCCGTGGGAACCCCGGCCCGATGTGTCAAACCTGGTCAGCGTCGGCCGCTGCTAGCGTCGACGACGACAGGTCGGGAGAGCCCGCGAGGGGGCACGATGAAGGCGATAGTCCAGCATAGGTACGGCGCGCCACAGGATGTCCTAGAGCTGGCCGATATGGAGATGCCGACCGTCGGTGACGACGAAGTGCTCGTGCGCGTGCGTGCTAGTTCGGCTAATCCATGGGACTGGCATTTCATCCGCGGCGAGCCGGTCGTTTTCCGCGCCGCAGGACTGGGCGGCGTTCGCAGGCCAAAATTCCCCGTTCCTGGCGGGGACCTAGCTGGAACGGTTGAGGAGGTCGGCAGCGGCGTCACGAGATTCAAGCCAGGCGATGAGGTCTACGGCTTCGGCCACGGCGCCTTTGCTGAATACATCGCCGTCCAGCAGGGAAGGCTGGCGCCCAAGCCCTCGAACCTTACCCTCGAGCAGGCCGCGGCTGTGCCGCTGGCTGCGGTCACCGCGCTCCAGGGACTGCGCGCCGGAGGTATCCAGCCGGATCAGCATGTCCTCATCATTGGCGCCTCGGGGGGCGTCGGCACTTTCGCGGTGCAAATCGCCAAGCACGCGGGCGCTCAGGTGACCGGCGTCTGCAGCACTCCTAACATCCCCCTCGTACTGCGTCTTGGCGCCGACAAGGTCATCGACTACACAGAGCAGGACTTCACCACTGGGGCAACCCGGTACGACCTCGCGCTCCAACTAGGCGGGACATACTCCCCGGCAGCGGTCAGGAAAGTACTTGCTCGGCGCGGAACACTCATCCAGTCCTTCGGCGATGGTAGTCGCTGGTTCGGCCCCGTCGGCAACATGGTCGAGGCCATGGCCCTCAATCTGTTCGTCGGCCAGACCCTCAAGTCATTCACGGCCAAGATCACCAGCGAGGCCCTCCAGGAAGTCGGAGACCTCATCGAGTCCGGCCGAATCAGCCCTGTCATCGATCGGGCCTACCCGCTCGCCGACGCGGCGGCCGCCATCCGGCTCGTCGAGGAGGCAAGCCCATCAGGCAAGGTCATCGTCACCGTCGGCGCAGTTCCGCCCCGGCTGGCCGCAGAGTAACCCCACGGAAGCCCTGGCGCTCGCAACAACCGCACCCGTCCGATGCATGGTGTGAATCGGGCGAGTTTCGTTTTCGGTGTCAAAAGTGATCCCTCGGAGCAGCCATCGACGGAAGTGCGCATCGGCGGACCATCCAATGTTCTGAGATTCGGGGGAATGCGGTAGAAGATCGGTGTTCCGACACCAGTCGTTCTTTCGCCCTGGGAATGCCCCGTGGCGTGAAATAGCCCTATATCTTCGGGCATATCGCACGGCCCGCGGCCATTTCCGGTCAGAAACACGACGCATGCCGACCCTTCTGATACTTTGGCGGCGATCTTGCGGGCCGGTTCCCAGGATGTCGACACAATGGCTGACCGGGCACCGGTACCGGTGCCTTCCCGTGGGAGCGACGACACACGCGCGGCTCATCGGGCGCCGGGCAATTCGGTGAATTTCAACTCACTTGGATCTTCAGATCCATGCCCAGGTCCTTGTGGCCGTCGATGGAGCACCACAGCTCGTAGGTGCCCGTCTGTAAGGTCGCCGTGAGCTGGCCGGTGCCGCCCGCCTGCACGGTGGCGGAGCTCTGCTGGGCAACCCCCGGACCCGTGATGTTCAGGTTGTGCGGCATGACCCCGTGGTTCGCCACGTCGAATGTATATACGCCCGGCGTGAAGGCCGTCCTGGACAGAGTGATCGAGTACTCCGTCTCGGTGGCGGTGACCTGGGTGCCGGCCGCGGACCCTGTGACGCCGGGAGAGTTGCCGTTGCCAGTGCCGCCCGACGTGGAACTCCCGCTGCCGCAGGCGGCCATAAGCGTCGCCGCACCGACCGCGGCCAACACGGTCGCCAACCTTCGTTCGAACATTCTCATCGCGCACCAACTCCGTGTCCGGTCCGACGGCCAGCCGCCGATCTGCTCGCTTCTTACTGGGTCAATTGTGATGTCAGTCAGGGTCGCCCGGGGTGGGCGGATCGTTCTTCTCGGCGTCGTCGCATGGTGGCCCGCCGGTAGATGTGTAGCGGGATCAGGGAGGGCGATGGCTAGCGTTGCAGACCGTCCCATGACCAGTGGGGAATGCTCAGGCCCTGAGGGACATCCTCGGCGGACTCGTGATAGCACGACATGGTTGTCGTCGTGGCCCAGGCGAAGTAGTCGTGTAACACCTGCCGCAGCGGCTCCGTGGCGGTCAGGCCTACGTCCTCCAGGGCATGGTCGAAACAGGCGATCGCCCGGCGGTCCATCTCCTCGTGTCGGCCGTTGCCACTATGGATTCGCACGACCGATGTCTCGTCACCGTAGCTATCCGAATAGGTGGTCGGCCCTCCGAGCGCCTCGCCCCAGTACGCAGCGAGTCGTTCGCTGTGCTGCGGATGGAACCCGTGATCGAACGCGTGACTGACGATCTCGTCAGCCATCACGCGGGCGTGCCACGCCTTGGCCAGCCGAAGCACACCCTCGCTGCCGCCAGCGGCCTCATAAACGCTCTGCATCCCCCAAGGATGGCAAAGGCGGTGCCGAGGGCAAGTCAAGCGTTCCCGTGGCGCGCATGCCGTGTCGACCGCGCTGGGCTCGCGGGCGCACTGTCGATCGCGGAGTACGAGCAGGGCCTCGCCAGCACCGGGTTCACCGAGATCGAGATCACCCCGACGCACGAAGTCGCCGACGGCATGCACTCGGCATTTATCAAGGCCCGCGAGCCACCTAAGGCTCGTCGGTCCATCCAGACGCTGTGCTGATAGCGTCACACGGCCAGGCTGGGAGCGAGTTCCGTCAGGCTCGGCGACCGTGGCCGCACTGGACCCCGTACAACCGCGGCTCATCTGTCTCGCACAAGCGACGATTTACGGCAGCGGTGCCTCGTCGGGCAGCAGGCCAGCGTTCTTGAGGTCGCGCCAGAGCTGTCCGGGGATGTCATAGGAGACCATCTCGACCGCGTCGCGAACCTCCTCCGGCGAACGCGCGCCCACAATCACAGTGGCGATGGCTGGATGCCCGTACGGAAACTGCAACGCCGCCGCCCGAAGTGGAACGTCGTGCCGGTCACAAACTTCCCGCATGGCGAGCGCCCGGTCGAGCACGGCGACCGGGGCCGGGGCGTAGTCGTACGTCGCCCCAGGGCGCGGATCGGCGAGCACGCCAGAGTTGAACGCACCGCCGATGATGACCGACACACCGCGGGCGGCGCACAGCGGTAGTAGATCGGCCAGGCCGGACTGGTCCAGCAAGGTGTACCGGCCGGCTAGCAGTACGCAGTCGAAATGGCCGGTACGGACGAAGTTGGCGAGCATCGGTGCCTGGTTCATCCCGGCAGAGACCGCTCCGATGTCGCCGTCGGCCCGTAGCCGGGTCAACACCGCCAGCGAACCGGCGACCGCCTCCCCGAAGTGGTCGTCGGGATCGTGGATGTGCAGTACATCAACCCGATCCATACCGAGCCGGGCGAGGCTGTCCTGATAGGACGCCGTCGTGCCCTCGGCCGTGAAGTCGAACCGGGTCGCGTCGGGACCGGGGTCGGCCCAGAGGTCCACATCGGACATCGGTGCGAGCCGGCGACCAACCTTGGTGGAGAGTGCGAAATCCTCGCGCGGCTTGTCCCGCAATACGGCGCCCGCCCGGCGTTCGGAGAGCCCGTTGCCGTAGAGCGGCGCCGTGTCGAAGTACCGGATCCCGGCACCCCACGCCGCGGCAACGGTCGCCCGGGCCTGATCGTCGCCCGTCCTTCCGGAGAGGCCGCCGATGGGGGCCATGCCGAGACCCAGCCGGGTCACGCGCACATCGGTCGAGCCCAACGTAGTTACATCAAACGGATTCATACCCCTCGAACCGCGTACGTACCGGGAGACCCTCCTCGTCGATGACCGGGCAGGCCGGGCGCGGGCTCGGTTCCGGGAACCTCACCCCGGGCCACCGCCGCCGGAGCGGTCTCGCGGCGGATGCCGGCCGCCGCGTGGGCCTCCTCCTCGTTGAGCGTTTCCTGATCGATCAGGCGGGCGCCAACCGGTCCAACTGCTCGCGGCGGTCTTGAGGTGTCTCGGCGGGCCGTATCATCCTGCGAGGTCATCGTCCAAGTCCTACTCTGCGAAGGCCCTCGCCTCCACTCGGCCCGCTCTCAGGGTCAGTGTGGCACGCCCTCGGTTGCCAGGTACCACACGGAGCTGGTCAAGCTCACCCCGACGACCGCTGTGAACAAGAGCCCGGCGACGACGGGCAACGCCCAGTTGGGGAGGCGTCGGCTGTGCAGCGTGAGCACCTTTGCCACGAATGCGCCGTAGAACGCGCAGCCGAGGAGTCCATGGGCGAGAACCCGAGGGCTGTAGGACTCGAAGCCCAGCACCCACAGGCAGTTCGCCGCGACCGGCAGGCTGATGAGTACCGCGAGCGCGCCGATGGCTCTGTGCACGGTGCCGATCGACCGAGGTGGGCGCCCGCCGAGTCGGCCGTAGATCCACAGTGCGCTGATCAGTTGTAGCAACGCCAAGCCGAGGACGACGAGGGTCAGCCACACCTTCATGGCGATGAGCGACGGGAACGGGCCCACCCACAGGGCCTTCTCGGTCGCGGTATGCACCCTGCCGAATACGCCGAGGGCGACCGCGACCGCTGCGCCAACGAGCAGCGGGACAACGACGTAGGCGCCGCGCCTGACCGGGACCGGCATCGCGTCATTCATAGCGTCCTCCAAGGACTTGATCCAGATGCAATCGGACCGCAACGGCGGCCACCATCGACCGAACGGTTTGAAGAGGGCTACCGACGTTGCAGGACGATGACGGGAATGGTGCGGGCCGGCCTTGGGTGCGTAGTCCTGTCTACGCTGCGTTCGGGGTTCCAGGCTCCCTTTCCCATACCGCCCAGGTGAGGTTCTTCCCCTCGTGGCAGACGAGGTCGATCTCGTAGCCGTACTTCGTGCCGGCCCAGTCGACGCGCCTGTTGGCGACGGAGCGTCGCCAGGTCGCGCGGACCAGACTCACGATGGCGACCAGCGACCACAGACCTGCAAAGAGGGCGACGTACCGGCCGTAGATGTGGTTGTTGACCCGGTGCGGTCGCGGCGGCGACGGACCAGGTGATCCAACGCCGCCACACGGCAACAACCACGAGCCCGCCGAGGGCGACCAGCATGACCAGGCCACGCACGTGAGTGTTGGCGGCGTACCCGGCGGCGACACCGGCGACCACGCCGGCGACAAGTCGCCGGTTACCGGTCAGCATCTCGTGTACCGCGAGCAGTAGGACCATGAGCAGCCCGGGCAGCAGTACGTCGGTGAGAGCGAAGTCGCCGAAATAGACCAGGCGCGGCAGTAGGGCCAGAACGAACGCGGCGACTGCGGTCCACACCCTTGACGTATTGAACAGTCGGCGACCAAGCACGTACAGCAACGGGAAATTCGCCGCCATCAACACCGCGTTGACGATATGAACGCCGAGGTAGACCTTCACCGGCTCCTGCACGAACAAGTAGACCGGCGCGAGTAGGAGCGGGTAGCCCATAGGGCGCATGATGCTCGCGGCTGGCAGCGTCGCCTCCGGACCGCCGGCGAGCACACGAGCACCTAACAGGTACCCGTCCTCATCGGGCTGCGCGATCGGGCCGGTCAGCGGCAGCGACAGATGCAGCCGCCACGCGACCTGCAGAGCGAATCCCACAAACAACAGCACCAACCACAACCGCCGCGAGCGGAGCGTCGCCAGCCGACTCATCGCGAGTGCGACATTCTTGGGGCGCGCGGCGATCGGTTCCGCCGTCATCCCATGCACCATCCTTGATGGATCATTGGCCAGATCACAGCCGCTCCGGGTGACGGCAGCACGAGACTACACCGCCCAGTATCGGCCGGTGAGATGTCCATCCCCTACGACGTCCGGCCGGGAGCACGGCGCCTGTCGAGGCCATCCACATAGGACGGGCCGGTTCAGCCCCACCAGAAGACGGCCGCGATCATCCCGTACAGGGCAATGAGCATGGCCCCTTCGAGCCAGTTGCCTTCGCCGTCGGTGACCACGACGGTGACGATCAGGACGGTGAGGACGACCGAGACGACCAGCATCGGAGCGAACACGAGCGTGAACGCGGTCGCGGTGAACAGGCTCAGCAGCACCAGTGCCGGCGCGAGTACGAGAGCTATCTGCAGTGGGCTGTTCACGATAATGGAGATGGCGTACTCGGCCTGGTTGCGGGCCGCCAACTGGATGCCGACGACGTTCTCGATCGCGTTGCTGGCGATCGCCACCACTACGAGGCCCGCGAAGGCTTGGGAGATGCCGAGCGCCGCCATGGCCGGCTGCAGGGCGTATACGAACCAGTCGGAGACGAGGGCGGCCAGCACACCCGCGATCGCGAGCACTCCGACGGCCAGCCACGTGGGCCACGGCGGCTCGAGGTCGCGCCTCGGGCTCACTCGATCACTCTCATCCTGGCGACGGACCGAGGCTGGCAGGGAGAGGGCGAAGATTGCCAGCAGTATCACCGCGACCGCCATGGAGAGGGCCCGGCTGTGCGGTGCGGCCGGAGAGTGCGCGTACGTCGCGATGCTCGGCAGCACCAGAGCGGCCGTCGCGAGTAGGAGCAATGCGCAGGTGCTCCGGATGCGTTGGGTGCTGAAGCGCAGTGTGCCGTGGCGGCGGCTACCCACGACAAAGGCGGCGCCGAGCACCAGCAGCAGGTTGGCCAGGATCGACCCGATCAGCGCTGACTGAACGACCGTAATGAGGCCGGCCTGCAAAGCGAAGAAGCAGATGAACAGCTCCGGTAGGTTGCCCAGCGCGCTCTGCAGTACGCCCGTGGCGCCGGCCCCGAGGCGGTCGCCGAGGCGGTCGACGCTGCGGCCCACGACCGAGGCGAGCAGCGCGACGGCGATGGCCGACGTAGCGAAACCGAAGATGGCGTTGCCGACGGCGTACCGGGCAACTCCCGCCACCATGACGGCAGCTCCGCCACCGACCAGAATCACCCAATCGGAACGGGCCAACCTGACTGAGGCGGCGCCGCCGGGTCGAGACATGCCCTGGGACATTCGTCGATCATCCCAGAGCTCGACCACCCGCGAATGTCCACATGAGATTTGTCAGCCGCCGACAGCCGCCAGCATCCAGCGCACCGCCTCGTCCGCAGTAGGAAGGTCGACCACGCCGGCCACCGGCTCGGGCGCGGCGAGGGTCCAGCCGCCAACGGCGACAACCGGCTTGGCGGCCTTCATCGCGAGCGCGATTTCGCTCAGCGTTCCCCAACCGCCACCGACCGCGATCACTCCGTCGGCCGTACCCACGACGAGACCGTTGCGAAGCTCGCCCAAGCCGGTCGCCAGGACGACGCTCAGGTACGGGTTGCCAGCGGCCCGATCGTGACCCGGCAGCAATCCGATGGTCTGACCGCCCCGCTCCGCCGCCCCTCGACAGGCTGCCTGCATCACCCCGCCGAGTCCGCCGCAGACGAGCACGGCCCCGGCCTCGGCAAGCAGCGTGCCGACCCGTTCGGCGATGGCGACCTGAGCGTCGGTAGCGTCACCCGGACCGATCACCGCGACATACGGACTGGTGTGCGCCATCATGGACCCCGGTTCTCTCCACTCTGGACTCACTGTACGTGCCGTAGCGTAGTCCACAGTGGAGTCAGGTGGTTTCATGCCCTACCGCCCCTATCGTCCCAGCGATAACCGGCCCAAAGCCGCCGATGCCCGCAAGGTCATCCGAATCGCCGATGCCGCACCCGGCCGTTCGTGTGGTCTCGTATCCTGTCGCATACCGGGGAGGAGGCGACGGCGTGCGCGCGCTGCTTCGGGCAGTGATGTACGTGGTGGCCCTGGTCGCCGGAGTCGACACATACCTGCTCGGTTCGAGATACCTGGTCGAGCGGCGCTCCGTACCGTCCGACCGCGCTCAGGTCATCGCGGGCGTCGTCGCGGTCGTCGTCGTCCTCGGCATGGCCACCGTCCCGGCGGCGGTCTATCGCCGCCGGATGCGACGGGTCATGGCCCGACGGCGCGGTGGGCCGGCGTCGCTGACACCGCCTGCGCCCCAACCGTCCGACGAGGTTGAGCCGTCCCGAATCGTTGTCCCGCCGGCTCTCTCCGATCAGGTCATCGACGAGTCGAGACGCAAGGTGGATCAGGCCGTACGAGCATTCGGACCCGACCATCCAACGACCTTCGCGGCCAAGCGAGACCTCGCTGCCGCCTATTGGGCGACCGGTCACCTCACCGCGGCCACCTCGATGTATGAGAGCGTGCTCGCCGACTGCCATCGGGTGCTCGGACCCAACCACCCCGACACGCTCACCTGCCGCAGCGACCTCGCCGCGGCGTACGAGATGGACGGTCGACTGGACGAGGCGATCAGCCTCTACGCCCACACCCTGGCGATTCGCGAACGCGTCCTCGGGCCCCAGCATCCCGATACTCTCAGCTCGCGCAGCAGCCTCGCCGTTGCGTACTCCGTGCGAGACAACCTGAGCCGGGGTCGGGGCGAATGAAGGCCGTGCGAAGCCGACTACCGTGTGTAACTGTTTGCAATCCGCGGGTAGCATAGAGGGGACTTGGCGAAAGCCATTCACGTTTTGTACAAACTAGCGAGATCTGCATGCGATGAAGTGATGCCCCCCGTGAGCACCGCGAACCCGACCCCTACCAGCGCGTGGAACGCGCTCAGCCCGGCTCGCGTGCCGTTGGCCAGGACCGAGCCCGGACTCGCCCGCACCCTCGCCATCGCCCAGGCCCGCACGTGGTGCGACCTCGTCGCCCGGATCCTGGATGCGGCGGTCGAGCTGACGGGAGCGACGGCAGGGGTGGCGGTTGCCGTCGACGGTGACCGGTGGAGCGCCGGCGACGAGGGCGTAGCGCGGGCACTCGGAGCGGCTGATCCAATGACGCTGTGTAACAGCGGAACCGATTCCGTTGTGTTGTGCGCCACAATTGACCAGGTCACGTTCCTCCTGATCGGCTCTCAACCCTGGTGCCTTCGTCCGGACGCTGCGGCGACCCTCTCGATCGTCATGGCCCACGGTCGGGTCGCCGCCGACCGGCTACACGAGATCGAATTGCTCGCCCGTCGCGCCGACTGCGATCCGCTCACCGGCCTGCGGCACCAGCGTCCATTTGAGGCACGGCTGGCCTGCAGCCGGCCCGGCCGTACCGCGGTCATCGCATTCGATATCGACGACTTCAAGCAGATCAACGACCGGTATGGGCACCAGGCCGGTGACGAGGCCCTACTCGCCCTGGTCGGTGCGCTCCGGTCGGCGCTACGCGGAGATGACCAGCTCTACCGCATCGGCGGGGACGAGTTCGCCGTGGTAGTGGACGTGAGGAGCGTCGCACAGACCCGCTCGATCGCGCGCCGCCTGCTGGACGCGGCTCGCGCCGTAGGCCACACCGTGAGCGTCGGCGTGGCGATCCACGCCACAGGCGAGACGGGTCGCGAGACACTCCTGCGCGCCGACCGCGCCCTCTACGACGCCAAGCGGGCCGGCCGCGACACTGTCCGCATCGCCGCCTGAGTCACACCGTCGCCTGACGCCGTCCTTCGCCGGCGGCCGCCTGCGCAAGATCGGTGTCTTCCGAACAGACAGGCCCCGCTGGGACACATATGTTCGGAGAACACCGATCAACCCAGAGCGGCCGGATCCTCCTCGACGACGCGCTATCCACAGGCTTGAATCGACTCCGGCCATCGATCCCACCGTGACCGATGCTCAGGTACGTGGACTACGCACGGCTCGGGCGGATCGCCGCCGGGCAACAGGGACTGTTCACCCGCACGGATGCCGCGGGCTGTGGTTTCTCCGCCAAGCAGATCAGGCGTCGCATCACGATCGGCGAATGGCGATCCGTCGTTGGACCCGTGCTCTCTGGCGCTGCCCTGCGGATCACGCCGCAGCTACACGACCGGGCTGCTCAGCTCGCCGTACCGGGCTCTGTGCTCGCCGGACCGGCGGCGGCCCGCGCGTTGCGCATCCCCGTTAGGGACGAGCGGTCGTATCTGTTGATCGGAGTGCACGCCAGGACACGAATCACGGCCGCTCGGCTGATCTACGGCGAGCTCGACCCTCGAGACTCGGGCACGGTTGATGGGGCACCGGTGACGTGGTACGAGCGGACGATCTTTGACTGCCTACGGCTGCTTGACCGGTCGGAGGCGACCGACCTGCTCGACCTGGCGCTACAACGCCGATGGACCACAATTGACTCGCTCGCGGCCCGGGTGAGTCGTGCGGCCGGTGGACGAGGGACCCCCCGGGTGGCCGAGCTCGTAAGCCAAGCTGCATCGGGGGCGCGATCAGTAGCTGAGCGGCTCCTTTTGGCACTTCTCCGTCGGGCGCGAATACGAGCATGGGAAGCCAACGCGCGAATCGCCGACGCAGGCGGCCTGATCGGCGTCGGCGATGTCGTTTTTCGGCACGAGCGGCTTGTCGTTGAAGTCGATGGGTGGGCGTTTCACACCACGGCCGAACGGTTCCAGCTCGACCGCCGCCGGCAGAACCGGCTGATCAGTGCGGGCTGGACCGTCCTCCGGTTCACCTGGCGCGACCTGACCGAGCGAGCTGAGCACGTGATCGACACGATCCGAGCAGTCCTCGCCAGCCGTCGCGGCACCACACCCCCCAGCTGACCCTAGAGGGAACGGGCGACCAGTTCGGCGATCTGGGCGGTGTTGAGGGCGGCGCCCTTGCGGAGGTTGTCCCCGGTGACGAAGAGGTCGAGCGCACGCGGATCGTCGAGCGACCGGCGGATCCGGCCGACCCAGGTCGGGTCGGTACCGACCGCATCGACAGGCATGGGGAACTCGCCGGCGGCGGGATCGTCCACCACGATCACACCGGGAGCCTTGTCGAGGATCTCCCGTGCGTGCCGTGTCTCCACTTCGGACCGGAAGACGGCGTGCACGGCGATCGAGTGCCCGGTGACCACCGGTACCCGTACGCAGGTAGCCGAGACCTTCAGGTCCGGCAATCCCAGAATCTTGCGGGATTCGTTGCGAATCTTGAGTTCCTCGCTCGACCAGCCGGCACCGAGCAGGGAGCCGGCCCATGGGATCACGTTGAGCACCAGCGGCGCCGGGAACGGGCCGAGCTCTTCGCCGATGGCCCGGCGGAGGTTGCCGGCCCGGGAGCCCAGTGAACGATCGGCCGCCGCGACCGATACCTGGTCGAGCAGAGTGTCCACACCGGACTGTCCCGCGCCGGAGGCGGCCTGGTAGGAGGCGACGACCAGCTCACGCAGCCCGTACTCGCGGTGCAACGCCCCGACCGCCACGATCATCGACAGCGTGGTGCAGTTCGGGTTCGCGATGATCCCACGTGGACGGACGCGGACCTGGTGCGGGTTGATCTCCGGTACGACCAGCGGTACGTCGGCCTCCATCCGGAACGCGCCCGAGTTGTCGACCACGACGGCTCCGCGGTCGGCGGCCACCGGTGCCCATGCCAGGGCGACCTCATCGGGGACATCGAACATGGCCACGTCGACGCTGTCGAAGACGTCGGGCTCGAGCGCCCGTACGGTGAGTCGCTCTCCCCGCACCGTGAGTACCCGTCCGGCCGAACGGTGCGAGGCGACCAAGCGGATCTCGCCCCAGACGTTGGCTCGTGAGGAGAGCAGATCGCACATGACCCTACCGACGGCTCCGGTCGCGCCGACCACCGCGAGCGTCGGACGTCCAGTCACGACGGCGCTACCGTCCCGTACCGGCGTAGACGACCGCTTCGGTAGCCCCGCCCAGATCGAACGCGTCGTGCAGTGCGCGTACGGCGACATCGAGATCGGTATCGCGGCACACCACCGACACCCGGATCTCCGAGGTGGAGATCATCTCGATGTTCACGCCAGCCTGAGCCAGCGCGGCGAAGAACTTCGCGGCCACGCCCGGGTGGGAACGCATACCAGCGCCGACCAACGAGACCTTGCCGATGTGGTCGTCGTAGAGCAGGTCGCGAAAGCCGACCTTCTCCTGGACCTTGCCCAGCGCCGCCATCGCGGTCGGGCCGTCGGTCTTCGGCAGCGTGAAAGATATGTCGGTGGTGCGCCCGCTGGTGGAATCGGAGCCGGCCGGAGTCGACACGTTCTGCACGATCATGTCGATGTTGGCCTCCGCCGCGGCCACCGCCTCGAAGATGCTGGCCGCCTCGCCGGGCTCGTCGGGTACACCGACGATGGTGATCTTGGCTTCGCTCCGGTCGTGCGCGACACCGGTGATGAGTGCTTGCTCCACGGGAAGGTCCTCCATCGAGCCGGTCACGAGAGTGCCGGGTCTGGTCGAGTACGACGAACGGACATGGATCGGGATGCCGGACCGGCGGGCGTACTCAACGCAGCGCAGCATCAGCACCTTCGCCCCGCACGCAGCCAGCTCGAGCATCTCCTCGTATGTGATCTGCGAGATCTGCCGCGCATTGGGGACGATCCGCGGATCGGCGGAGAAGACCCCGTCGACATCGGTATAGATCTCGCAAACGTCCGCGCCGAGGGCGGCCGCGACCGCAACGGCCGTCGTGTCCGAGCCGCCCCGACCCAGCGTCGTGATGTCCTTGGTGTCGTGGGCGACTCCCTGAAACCCGGCGACGATGGCGATCGCGCCTTCGTCGAGCGCCGTCCGCAGCCGTCCCGGCGTCACGTCGATGATGCGGGCCCGCCCGTGCGAGGATGTCGTGATCACCCCGGCCTGCGAGCCGGTGTAGGACCTGGCCTCGTACCCGAGGTTGTGGATGGCCATCGCCAGCAACGCCATCGAGATGCGCTCGCCGCTGGTGAGCAGCATGTCCAGCTCCCGGCCGGGCGGCAGCGGACTGACCTGATTGGCGAGCTCGAGCAGCTCGTCGGTGGTGTCACCCATCGCCGAGACCACGACGCAGACATCATCGCCGGTCTTGCGGGCGGCGACGATCCGCTCGGCCACGCGCTTGATCCGCTCGGCATCCGCGACCGACGAACCGCCGTACTTCTGCACGATCAGCGCCACAGCGTTTCTCCTCGCCGAAGCTCGGCGTGACAATGGCGCCACCGGCCGTGACAGGCCGACGGCGCCGATGACCTCACCAGGGTACCTGTGCTGCCGAGCGGCCGGGAGCGTCGGTACCACGATCCGAGGCACCATCCCCGACAATGCGATGGTGTCGCGACGGTGGAGCTTTCTTGGGACGGTGTTGCTTGCCGCCGCACTGACGGGTTGCGCCGCCACGCCACCCGAACCCGCCCCCAGCCCGACGCCCACGTCGCCCCAGTCTGACCGCGATCACCTCGCCGGTCTCGCCGCGGCCGCGCAGGGCAATGCATACGTCGCCACCTATCAGCTCACCACCTCCGGCCGCGGTCCGCGCACGGTGACCGTCGCGATCGGGACCGACGGCTCGTGGGTGGTGGCGTTGCCCGCCACCGCGTTGAGTGGTCTGGCCGACATCGCGATGTTCCAGTCGAAGAGCGGGCAGTTCCAGTGCCTGCTGCGCCAGACCGCCGGTACCGCCGGCCAACGCCCGGACCTCGAGCCGCTCAAGGCGGGCTGCGTGAAGGTGACCACGCTGACCGCCGCCACCGATCCGCGCGTCCAGCACGTGTTCACGGACTGGCTGCCCGCGCTGACCGATCGCCAGACCGCCCTGGCGGTGACCGGGGTCGAGCCACCCGCCGGCGTCACCGGTACCTGCTTCTCAGTCGCGTCGACCTCGGCCGCGCTACCACCGCCGGTCGACCCGGGCACGTACTGCTTCGACTCCGACGGCATGCTCACCGCGGCCGAAGTCGGCTTCGGCACGCTCCGCCTGGCCGGACCGGTCGAGGCCGCGCCGCCGTCGGTGGCAATGCCGGCCCCAGTCGTGACGCGCGCACCGGTACCGATGAAGGCCCCGCCGCCACCACCACCGCCGCCGAAACCCTCCCCGACGCCCTCGGCCACCCCGTCCCCCAGTCCGTAACGATGGCGTAAGCTGGCTCCCGTCATGATGCGGACGCTGCTCCTTGCACGCCGCGGCGGGGCCCGATAGGCCGGCACTCCGTCGCGGTGTTGATGCGCGTTCGGCGCATCGCCGGTCAGTCGGACCCGCGAGCTGAGGAGTAACCCCCAGATGACGAATCCTGTTCTGCGGCAGCAGGCCAGCACGATGCCGGTGGCCCGCTACCGCGCCTACCACGATGTCTTCGGCGTGACCCTGTCTGACCGGCAATGGCCGTCAGCCCGGATCACTAAGGCGCCACGCTGGTGCGCGGTCGACCTGCGCGACGGCAACCAGGCCCTGATCGACCCGATGTCCCCGGAGCGCAAGCGTCGGATGTTCCACCTGCTCGTCCAGATGGGCTACAAGGAGATAGAGGTCGGGTTCCCGTCGGCGAGCCAGACCGACTTCGACTTCGTCCGCCAGATCATCGGGGAGGACCAGATCCCCGACGATGTGACGATCCAGGTGCTGACGCAGTGCCGTGAGCCCCTGATCGAGCGCACCTACGAGTCGTTGCGCGGCGCCCGACGGGCCATCGTGCACTTCTACAACTCGACCTCGAGGTTGCAGCGACGGGTGGTGTTCGGTCTCGACAAGCCGGGTATCACCGCGATCGCGGTCGACGCCGCCCGGCTGTGCCAGAAGTACGCCGAGATCCACACTCCGGATACGGACATCTACTACGAGTACTCTCCCGAGTCGTATACCGGCACCGAACTGGAATACGCGCTCGAGATCTGCTCTGCCGTCATCGACGTGGTCGAGCCAACGGTGGACCGGCCGCTGATCGTGAACCTGCCCGCGACGGTCGAGATGGCGACCCCGAACGTCTACGCCGACTCGATCGAGTGGATGCACCGCAATCTGCCCCGCCGGCCGGCGGTCGTGCTCTCGCTGCACCCGCACAACGACCGGGGGACTGCCGTCGCCGCGACCGAGCTCGGCCTGCTGGCCGGCGCCGACCGGGTCGAGGGCTGCCTGTTCGGCAACGGCGAGCGCACCGGCAACGTCGACCTGGTCACCCTGGGCCTGAACCTGTTCTCGCAAGGAATCGATCCTCAGATCGACTTCCATAACATTGACGAGATCAAGCGAACGACGGAGTACTGCAACCAGCTGCCCGTGCCTGAACGGCACCCGTACGCCGGAGACCTGGTCTACACGGCGTTCTCCGGCTCCCACCAGGACGCCATCAAGAAAGGCCTGGAGGCGTTGGAACGCGACGCCGCCACCGCCGGTGTCCCACTGGCTGCCTACGAGTGGGGCGTCCCGTACCTGCCGATCGACCCCAAGGACGTGGGCCGCACCTACGAGGCGGTCATCCGGGTCAACTCCCAGTCGGGCAAGGGCGGCGTCGCGTACATCATGAAGACGGAGCACAGCTTCGACCTGCCCCGCAAGCTGCAGATCGAGTTCTCCGGCGTGATCCAGCGCTTCACCGACAACGAGGGTGGCGAGGTCGAGCCGGGCGCGATGTGGGACATCTTCTCCCGCGAGTACCTCGTCGACCACCAGCCCAACCCTCGGCTCGGGCTCGACTCGTATACGGTCTCCACAGTGGACGGTAAGGTCGAGCTCGTGGCCCGGGCGACCTGGAATGGCGCGGACAACGTCCTCACCGGCATCGGCAACGGACCGATCGACGCGTTCACCCACTCCCTCGCCGGGATCGGCGTCGAGGTACGCGTCCTCGACTATGCCGAACACGCGATGTCGGCGGGTGGCGATGCCCAGGCGGCCGCGTACGTCGAGGCGAGCGTGAACGGCGACACGTACTGGGGAGTCGGAGTCGACCCGAACATCGTCACGGCGTCGCTGCGTGCGGTGGCGGCCGCAGTGAACCGGGCCTGACCGTCAGGCGGCGTGCTCCTCGGCTACCCGGCCGGTGTGGCGTTCCCAATCGGTCGTCACCGGGAAGTGGCACGCCACCACATGATCCGGCCCGGCCGGACCTTGGGCCAGCGGCGGAGACACCTCGGCACAGATGTCCTGCGCCTTCCAGCACCGGGTCCGGAATCGGCAACCCGACGGTGGATTGATCGGGCTCGGAACGTCACCCGTGAGCAGGATCCGTTCCCGCTGGGCCTTGTCCCGCCGCGCCGGGTCGGGTACGGGTACCGCGGAGATCAATGCGTTCGTGTACGGGTGCAGCGGCTTGGCGTAGAGCTCATCCCGGTCGGCCAGTTCGACGATGCGGCCGAGATACATGACGGCGACCCGGTCGGAGATGTGCCGCACCACCGACAGGTCGTGGGCGATCACCACGTAGGTCAGTCCCATCTCCTGCTGCAGGTCGTCGAGGAGGTTGACCACCTGCGCCTGGATGGAGACGTCCAGAGCGGATACCGGCTCATCGGCGACGATCATCTTCGGCTTGAGTGCGAGTGTCCGCGCGATGCCGATGCGCTGGCGCTGGCCGCCGGAGAACTCGTGTGGGTACCGGTTGTAGTGCTCGGGGTTGAGGCCGACCAACTCCAGCAGGTCCTGCACGGCCCGCTTGATGCCCTGCTCGGTGGGCACCTTCTGGATCCGGAACGGCGCGCCGACGATGCTGCCGACCGTGTGCCTCGGGTTCAGCGACGAGAACGGATCCTGGAAGATCATCTGCATGTCGCGGCGGAGTGGCCGCAGCTGGCCCTGCGACAGGTGGGCGATTTCGCGGCCCTCGAAGACGATCGAGCCGGCGGTCGGCTCCAGCAGCCTGACCAGCAGGCGGCCGGTGGTCGTCTTGCCACACCCGGATTCGCCGACGAGGCCGAGCGTCTCCCCGCGCCGCACCTCGAAGTCGACCCCGTCCACCGCCTGCACGGCCCCGACCTTGTGCCGCAGCAGGCCCTTGAGGATCGGGAAGTGCTTCTCCAGCCCCCGTACGATCAGCAGGGGCTCGCCGGCTCGCGGCTGGGGCACGGTTGGCGCGGTCATACGATCGCCTCCAGCCTGGGGGAAACCTCGTCCTGCCAGAGGGCGCGGCGCTCGGCGACAGTCATGTGGCAGGCCACCGCGTGGCGGTTACCGGCCTCGATGAGGCGCGGCTCGACGGTCTGACTCAGGCCGTGGGTACGCCCGGCGAACGCGCAGCGGGGGTGGAACGAGCAGCCGGACGGGAGGTGGATGAGCGAGGGCGGCGTCCCCTTGATCGGGATCAGCCGCTCGGCCCGGGTCCGGTCCATCCGCGGCATCGAGCCGAGCAGGCCCCAGGTGTACGGGTGCTCCGGGCGATGGAACACGTCGTCCGCCGTCGCGTACTCGACGCACTTGCCGCCGTACATGACGAGGATGTCGTCCACCAGCTCGGCGACGACGCCGAGGTCGTGCGTGATCAGTATGAGCGCCGAGTTGAACTCCTCCTGCAGCTTGCGCATGAGGTCGAGGATCTGGGCCTGCACGGTCACGTCCAGCGCCGTGGTCGGCTCGTCGGCGATGAGCAACTCGGGATCGCAGGAGAGCGCCATCGCGATCATCGCGCGTTGGCGCATTCCCCCCGAGAACTGGTGCGGGTAGTCGTCCACCCGGCGGGCCGGCTGCGGGATCCCCACCCGGCCGAGCAGGTCGACGGCGTGGGCCCGGGCGACCTTTCTGGAGACGTCGTTGTGGATCCGGTACGCCTCGATGATCTGCCAACCAACGGTGAAGTAGGGGTGCATCGACGACAGCGGATCCTGGAAGATCATCGCCATCTTCTTGCCCCGCATCTGCCGTACGGCGTCGGGCGAGGCGCCGACGATCTCCTGCCCGTCCAACCAGATCTCGCCGGAGACATCGGCGTTGCGGCGGTTGTGCAGGCCGAGGATGCCGAGACTGGTGACCGACTTGCCCGAGCCGGACTCGCCGACGATGCCCAGCGTCCGGCCGCGGTCCAGCTGGAACGACAGCCCGTCCACGCTGTGCACGACGCCGTCGTCGGTGGGGAAATGGATCTTCAGGTCGCGAACGTCCAGAAAGGACGTCGACGGCGGCGTGCCTCGCGTGAGCTCCACGGTGGTCATCAACCGATCCTCACCCGCGGGTCGACCACCGCGTACAGGAGGTCCACGATCAGATTGGCCAGGACCACGAACGTGGTGGCGAAGAGCACCGCGCCCATGACCTTCGGCAGGTCGTTGTTGGTGATGCCATCGATTGTGTACTTGCCCAGTCCGGGCAAGGAGAAGACCGACTCCGTGAGCACCGCGCCACCGAGGAGCAAGGCCACGTCGAGCCCGAAGATGGTCAGGATGGGTGTCAGCGCCCCCCGCAGCTCGTGCTTGAGCACGACCGTCCGCTCGGGCAGGCCCTTGGCCCGCGCCGTACGGACGTAGTCCTCGCTCAGCGTCTCGAGCATGCCCGCCCGGGTGAGCCGGGCATAAGCGGCCGAGAACAGGAACGCGAGCACGATCCACGGCAGCAACAGGTCGTACGCCCACTCGGCGGGATTCGTGGTGAACGCTGTGTAGGTGTTACCGGGCGCGGTCCAGCCGAGCTGGTAGCTGAAGACCGTGAGCGCGATCAACCCGGTGAAGAAGATCGGGGAGGACACGCCGGCGAGCGCGATCGTCATCGCCGCCCGGTCGAAGAAGGTCCCCCGTCGTAACGCCGAGACCACCCCTGTCGCCACGCCGAAGAGCAGCCAGATGATCGACGCGCCGACCGCCAGGGACGCCGTCACGGGCACCCGGTCGAGCAGCTCCGGCCAGACCGGTTGGTGGGTGAGGAACGAGTAGCCCAGGCACGGCGCCGGACAGTGCTCCACGCCGTTGCCGTAGTTGTAGTCGGCGCCGACGACGATGCCCTTCACCCATCGTCCATATTGGACAAATGGCGAGTCGTAGAAACCGAGTCGTTCGGCCGTCAGGTGCACGGTCTCCGCCGTGGCGGCCCGGCCGACGTAGCGGGTGGCCAGCGTCTCCGGAGTCGAGCCGGCGATCCGCGGCACGAGGAAGAAGATCGAGAACGTCACCGCGCTCACGATGAACAGCAGCAACACGGCCGCCGCGAGGCGTCGGAGGATGTACGCGATCACATACAGCGGCTCGGGTGGCCGGCCCGGACACTCGTCCCGGACCGGCCACCGCTTGCCTTCACCTACCTAACTGGTGCGTGGTCATGCGGGTCGTCGTGCTACTGCACGCCCAACGCGAGGAAGTCGTACTCGCCGAACGCCTGGTTGACGAAGACGTTCGTCAGGTTCTTGCCCCGGACGAGCAACGACTTCGCGAAGACGACTGGGAGAATCTCCGCCTCCTGCATGACCCGTTTGTCGATGTTGCCCCAGATGACGTTGCGGGCATTGACGTCGGTGGTCGCGAGCGCCTGGTCGAGCATCTGGTCGACCTCGGGGATCCGGACGCTGATGTTGGACGAGCCACCGGTCTCCCGGATGACCCGGCTGTCCACGATCTGCGACAGGAAGCCGAAGCCGTCGGCCCAGTCAGCCTGCCAGCCGTTCGCGGCGAGACCGATCTTGTGGGCGCGCATGTACGGCGGGTTGCCCGCGTACTGGGCGAAGTAGTCACCCTGCGGGAACGGCTGGAGGTCGAGCTTGATGTTCACCCGAGCCAACGCCTGCTGCATCGCCTCGGCGGCCGCCTTCTCCTTAGGCCGCTCGGCCCGGTAGGCCATGCCGACCTCGAAGCCGTTCGGCTTGCCGCAAGACTGCAGCGCTGCCTTCGCCTTGTCCACGTCACCGTGGTTGTCGGCACCGGCCGGGTACAGGTCGAAGTCCTGATGGCCCGCGATCGCCGGCGGGAGCATCACGGTCGCGATCTGGCCGCCGGCCGTGGGCCCACCGTACGCCTGCTGGTTGGCGACCCGGTCAGCGGCGTACTCGACGGCCTTGCGGCAGTCGATGTTGTCAAACGGAGGCACCTGCGGGTCGATCGAGATGTACCACAGCCGCAGGCTGGTCGGGTTGTCCGCCCTCGCCTTCAGCGCAGGGTCGCCCAGGATGCGCGCGACTGCGGCCGGCTGGACACCGGTCTGGGCCACGTCGATCTGCAGGTTCCCCGAGATGGTCTGGTTGTCGATGTCGTTGGCGTCGACCTTGAGCGCGACATCGTACTCGTCGGGCAGTGCCTTGCGGTTCGGATCGGAGGCCGGGTCCCAGTTGGGGTTGCGGACCAGCTTGAAGCTCTTGCCTTCTTGCAGGTCGGCGAACTTGTATGGGCCCGAGGAGACGACGTGGTTGCGGTACTTGGCGCCGTCATCCTTGGCCTGCGGCACCGGGGCCGTCTGCGGCATCTGCGCCAGGTAGTCGAACGCGGCCAACGGCTGGATGAGGTGGAACACGATCGTCGTGTCGTCCGGCGTCTCGATCGCCTGGTCGGTGTTCATGTTCGGGGTCTTGTACGGTCCCTTGTAGCCCTTGGGCAGGTTCAGGAACTGCTCGAAGTAGGCGGGGCCATTGGGGAAGACCTCTTTGTCGATCGAGCGGAGCACGGCGTACTTGACGTCGGCGGCCTTGATCGGCGTGCCGTCCTCGTACTTGAGGCCGGGACGGAGGTGGTACGTAAAGGTCTTCGCGTCGGGACTCGCCTCACCCAGGCTGGTGGCCAGGTCGGGCACGAGCTGTTGGCTCTCGGTGCCGGGGCCCGCCTTGAACATCACCAGCGAACGGGCGTAGAGGCGGGCGAAGTTCCAGGAATAGGCGTAGTACGTCTCGCCCGGGTCGTACGTGTCCCATTCGCCGGAGTTCGCCATCTTGATGACGCCACCCTTCTTGTCAGAAGGGTTGAATACCTGGGTCATGGCTGCGTTGAACGCCGGCGTGCTGTTGTTGCCGCCGCCTGTTGTCGGGCTGGTGCCCTTGCACGCGGCGAGACCGAGCGCGAGGACCGCGCCGACCGCCACCACGCTGGCGATTCTTCGTTTCATTCTCGGTGCACCCTTCGTTGTGGGAATGGTGGGCTCAGCACTGTGTCATCGGGTCTTAGGATCGAACGCGTCGCGCAGCCCGTCGCCGAAGAGGTTGAACGACAGGACCGTGCCGAAGATGGCCAGACCAGGCCAGAGCATGAAATGCGGCATCGTGTAGAAGGTCACCGCGTCAGAGAGCATCCCGCCCCACGTCGCGGTCGGCGGCCTGATCCCCACCCCGAGGAACGACAGGGCCGCTTCGAACAGGATGTTCGTCGGGATCAGCAGCGTGGAGTAGATGAGGATCGGCGCGATCAAGTTCGGCAGCATCTCGCGCACGATGATGTACGGCCCTCGGGCGCCGAGGCTGCGGGCGGCGTCGACGAACTCGCGCTCCCGTAGTGACAGCGCCTGGCCGCGGACGATCCGGCCGATGTAGGGCCAGTTGAAGAAACCAATGATGAAGATCAGCAGGACGATCCGGAGCGTGTCGCCGGAGAGACCGAACGCGGTGTCCGGGATCACGCCGGCCAGGGCGATCGCGAAGACCAACAGCGGGAACGCGAGAAAGACATCCATCGTCCGGCTGATCAGGGAGTCGACCCAGCCGCCGAAGAATCCGGCGATGACGCCGAGCGTCGACCCGATGCCTACCGACAGCAGGGTGGCGACGAAGGCGATCAGAAGCGAAATGCGGGCGCCGAAGATGACCCGGGCGAAGATGTCCCGCCCCTTCTGTGGTTCTACCCCCATCAGATGGTGCCAACTGATGCCACCGAAGGAACCCTTCGCGCCGAGCGTGTCCGGATCGACAAGATCCAGATGCCACTCATTGGGGTCTATGCGCAGCAACGACAGGACGAACGGCCCGACGATCGCGACGACGATGAGTACGACCACGACGACGCCGCCGGCCATGGCGACCCGGTCCCGCTTGAGCCGGTTCCACGAGATGCGCCAGAGCGACCGGCCCTCGATCGGGACGCCGGCCACGGTCTCGGGGACGAGACCCGCTTCCGGCTCGATGAGGGTCGGCCCACCCAGGAACGTCTCTTGCCCGGGCCCTACGACCAAGACTCGACCTCCCCCCAACGGGCACTGCTATGTCGCCGCTCTCCCCGCGATCAAGAGGCGGCCTGGGAGGATTCTTTCCTTATCGCGTCCATGCAGGTCAAGAGGTGCGCCCCGGCTATCCGCGTTTGAATCCATGTCGTGACGGGCGCGTTATCGACGGTCGGGTAGGGCAGTTCTCCGCATATCGCAGCGAAACACCCTTTCCGGGCTGTTCGCATGAGCCGGGCGTCGAGACGATGCTGTGACATGTGTTAAGACTCGTCCAGGGTCGGGCCGCCGTCGCCACCGCCGCGATTGTCCTCTGTGGAGCGTTGCTCGCCGGGTGCGGCCAGCTCGGCTCCGGCGTGAATGTGGGTGGCGCCGCCGTTCCCAACGCGGCCGAGTCCAGGCTCCAGCTGGACGGCCTGACCGTCGCTGGATGGGGATCGATGGCCCATTACAGCCGCGCCCGGTTTCCGCACTGGATCGACCAGGGCGGCGGCTGTGACACCCGGGACAAGGTCCTGCAGCGCGACGGCACCGGCGTCCGTACTGGCGCTGAGTGCGCCATCATCGCCGGGACCTGGGTGAGCCCGTACGACGGGGAGACCGTCTCGGACCCGCACGAGCTGGACATCGACCACGTCGTGCCGCTGGCCGACGCGTGGCGCACCGGCGCGGCCGGCTGGACCGACGCGAAGCGGGAGCAGTTCGCCAACGACCTCACCCGCCCCCAGTTGATCGCGGTGACTGCGAGCACCAACCGGGCCAAGGGCGACCAGGATCCGTCCCAGTGGAGGCCCCCGGACGACGGCTACTGGTGCCGGTACGCGCAGGACTGGGTAGCGGTGAAGGCGTACTGGCGCCTCACGGTGACGGCGGCCGAGAAGGCCGCCCTCGTCACGATGCTCGGAGCCTGCACATGAGCCGACAACCGAGCCGACAGCGAGCGAGCATCGTGAGGAGCGCAGCGAGCGCGGAGGCGAGCCGGCATGACGGAGCGAGCCGACAGCGAGCGAGCATCGTGAGGAGCGCAGCGAGCGCGGAGGCGAGCCGGCATGACTGAGCGTACGACTGATTTCACCGCCGGTCCGGGTGGTGTAATGACCGACGAGGTCGGCGTGGTGACCGGGGACCTCACGCTGCGGACCACGGTCGACGATTCGGGCGGCGTCCACCAACTTGTCCAGTATCAGCAGGCCGACGAGTGGTACCACGTGGCCGATGCGCCGGCGGTCCTAGCGGAGGGTGGTGATATCGACGCTGTCCATTCGGCCGCGGTCGAGCGCATGCGCCGCGGCGATCGCTGACCGTCCGGACGGTGGTGAACATCGACGGTCCGGACGACGGTGGAAAACCAACGGTCCGCGCGACTGCCCCGGCGGGCCTGTGACGCGGACCGGTCAGGTCGGGAGGATGCGGATCGGCCTCAGTCGCCCTGGCGCTGAGCCGGAATCTGGCCCTGCAGCAACGCTCGTACTTCTGACTCACGGTAACGGCGGTGGCCACCGAGGGTACGGATCGCGCTCAGCTTGCCGGCCTTGGCCCACCGTGTCACGGTCTTGGGGTCGACGCGGAACATCGACGCGACCTCTGCCGGGGTGAGCAGCGGTTCTGGCTCGTGCGTACGGGATGCCATTCGGATCTCCTCCACAGGTACTCAGTACGACGTCCGGGGTCCCGCCGGCCGACGCGCATCCCATCGTCCGGCTAGTCCCCGATGTCCGACATGGGCCGAACGGATGATGGGTGGTGGATGGTCGGATGACTTACGCGGTAAATGCCCACTTTGTAGGTAACAATTCAGTTACAGCGCTCTAAGAGCTGAATTGTTCGCCACCGGTCGACCAGCTGCTCATACGCCGAAGATGCTCCCCCGGCGTCGCCCTTGGCCAGAGCGGCGAGTCCTTCGGCCACCAATGCGGGAGAGTCGTCGTCACGCAGAGTATCGTCCGGAAGGATCGTGGCGAGGCCGCCGTAGTCGAGCTCGACGACCGAGCGGGGGTGGAACTCCTCCAGCCAGCGGGCGCTCTCTTCGACCGCCTCGGAGATGGGTGCGTCGCCAACCGAGCGACGGAGCACCGCGAGCGCACGATGGGCTCGGCTGCGGGCCTTGGAAATCTCCGTCCGGTACCGCAGGGCGCGCTCGCCCGGGCCGAGCTCGAGCAGCCGTTCACTCATCTCCACCAGTACGAACCACCGAAGCGGAACACTCCAGGTCGAGATCTGTTCGTGCTGGTGTGGAGTGCCGTAGTCGAGCACGCGGGCACCGGCGTTCCAGTCGGAGACGATCGCCTCGGCCAGCCCGGCCAGCACCGGGGGCACGAACGCGTCGGCCAGCACCGGCGGCACTCCGTCGCGTGCCTCCAAGGCCGCCTCGGCCACCCGCACCCGCAGGTTCCACGGACAGATCAGGGTTGTGTCCTCCGACTGCAGCACGTATGCGTCGTTGGGAAGATCCGGAAGTCTGGTCCAGCCGGCGCCGAGCGCCTCGATCACGGTCGTGCGCTGCCGACCCGGCCCATCGACCGGAGTTACGGCCCGCCCCTCATGCACGTACCGCCGCCAGTAGGCCTGGCTCTTCCGGTCGAACGCGCTGAGCGGCTCGTAGATCCGCAGGTACGACGCGAAGAGTGTCGGCACGGCGCGATCGTCGCACGGATCACGCCCTGATGACCACAATGCGGGGAATTCACAGATGGCGTTGCGGCACGCCCGGGCGCGTTGCGGTCTCACCGAAGGCGTTGCCGCCGAGTCGAGACCGATGTCAACCCGCGATGGCGCATAGTCTCGATGTACCGGCCGACCAGGCCGGCACCGCGGTGGCGCCCCACGAAGGCGCCGCCGGTCCCCACACTGTCGTAGGAGCGAGACAATGGATGTCTTCCCCTCCAGCCCAACCGGTTCAACCACCGGTCATGAGCAGGTCGTCTTCTGCCACGACGCCGCGAGCGGTCTGCGCGCGATCATCGCGATCTACTCCACAGCACTCGGGCCCGCCCTCGGCGGCACGCGGTTCCATCCGTACGCCAGTGAGGCAGCGGCCCTGGCCGATGTGCTGGACCTGAGCCGGGCCATGGCGTACAAGAACGCGATCGCCGGCCTCGACCTCGGCGGTGGCAAGGCGGTCATCTGGGGTGACCCCGAGCGGGACAAATCCGAACCAATGCTGCGGGCGTACGGACGATTCGTCGAATCGCTCGGCGGGCGGTACTACACGGCGTGCGACGTCGGCACCGTCAGCCCGGACATGGACATCGTCGCCCGGGAGACCCGCTACGTCACAGGTCGTAGCGTCGAGAACGGCGGCTGCGGCGACTCGTCGGTGCTCACCGCCTTCGGGGTCTACCAAGGCATGCGGGCCGCCGCCGAACACGTCTGGGGCTCGCCGAAACTCGCCGGGCGCCGGGTCGGCATCGCCGGCGTGGGCAAGGTCGGCCGCCACTTGACCGCACACCTGCTGGAGGACGGCGCATCCGTGGTCGTCGCGGATGTGAGCGAGCAGGCCATCTCGGCGCTGCGGGTCAAGTACCCGCAGGTTGACGTGGTCGCGGACACCAAAGCGCTGGTCTCGGCCGAGATCGATGTGTACGCCCCGTGCGCCTTGGGCGGAGCGCTCGACGACGACTCGGTCGGAGCGCTCCGGGCGAAGATCGTCGCCGGGGGCGCCAACAACCAACTCGCGCACCCAGGCATCGAGAAACTGCTGGAGGAGCGCGGCATCCTGTACGCGCCCGACTACGTGATCAACTCAGGGGGCGTGATCCAGGTCGCCGACGAGATCCAGGGCTTCAACATGGACCGGGCCCGCGCCCGGGCGGCCAAGATCTACGAAACCATGAAGCGGATCCTGGCCCTGGCCGCGGACGAGGGCGTCCCACCTGCGGTCGCCGCCGACACGCTGGCCGAGCGTCGGATGGCCGATGTAGGGCGCCTGCGCACCATCCGCCTCAACCACGACCACTGACACAGCGTGCAGCGCCGACCCCGTCCGGCACCGCAGTGTCAGGCGCCGGACAGCTGCGATGCCTTACGTCATCCGATCGGCAACGGCTGGACGCGCCAAGCCGTACCGAGGTGTCGAACGTGCCCCTGGGCATGTACCGTATGAGCCACGAGAGATGACTGAACGTCGGGGCCCGCCCACACGGGTGCCCCGCGATTTCTGTGCGAGGGGGTCGCCATGGGGCGCGGCCGTGCGAAGGCCAAGCAGACGAAGGTGGCCCGGGCCTTGAAGTACCACTCCCCAGACACCGACCTTGCCGCCCTGCAGCGCGAGCTCGGTGGCGCGAACGCCGACGCTGAGGACGACGACTTCGAGGCCTTCGACGACGAGGACGAGGACGACCAGTCCTCGGACGACGGCACCTGGGCCACCCGTACCCGTTAGCACTCATATCGGTCTGACCGGGTCACCGTGGACGGTTGGTGAACTCGTAGAAGGTCGGAAACGCGTCCTCGAACGTCCGCCATGCCGGGCGCCCGTCACCCGGCTCACCAGCAGCTATCGCTCGGGCCCGCCATACGACCTCGGCCTCGGCGACCAGGTCGACCAGCCCTGGTACGGCGCGGAGCCGATCGACCTGCCCGAGCGGACCCGGCCGGATTGTGTCAGGCTGCTCGGGCATGGTCGAGGACCCCCTCCAGAAGCGAGATCTTGCTGTTGCGGCAGTGCCGTGTCTGCGTGCCGTCGAATCGGCCCTGCTCGAAGTACCTGTTGGCGGCGTGTGCGCCGCCGCAGAACCCGAAGTACGGGCACGTCTCGCGGCACCGCTCCACGCCGGTGAGGTACTCCGCGATCCATCCCCTCGGCTTCGCCGCGGCGTCCGCCACGATCTCGGCCAACGGCTGGTCGAGCACCGACCCCGAGGAGAAGTCGGCGTACCGGTCTGAGGCGAATCCGGCGAGCTCGGGGGAGAGGAGCACGACCCGGCCGTCGAAAGCGATGGTCGGGATCGGGTCGTGCCGCCGGGGCAGCAGGTCGTCTGCCTGGCCGGCCAGAGCCGCCCCGGCGTAGCGGAGGGCCCACTCGACCTCGCGGACCTCCACCCGGGGATCCTTTCGCCACTCGCCGGTGAGCTCGGCCCAGAACGCTCGCACGGCCGCGTCATCGTGGGCGTTCGAACGCTTGTTTACGCCCTCCTGCTCCTCCAGGTTCACTCCGAGCACCCCGACATCCAGCTCCACGAAGTAGCGGTACAGCTCGGCCGCGACGCCCGGCCCCGGATCGGAGACCACACACAGCGCGGAGAACGGCAGTCCGTGGCGGCGTAGCGTCTGCATCCCCTTGACGATCCGTGCGTACGCCGGACTGCCGCCGCGGAGCAGACGCTGCGCCGTACGGTCGGCCGGCCCGTCGATGCTCAGGCCGATCCGCACGCGCCGGCTGGCGAAGAACTCGCACCACTCGTCGTCGATGAGCGTCGCGTTGGTCTGTATGTGATGCTCGACCCCTTCGAACTCGGCCATCAGGGCACCGAGGTGGGCCCGTCCCGCGGCGAGCGGTTCACCACCGTGCCAGATGACGGAGAAGCGCTCGACCCCGGCCGCCCACTGATTGACGGTCGCCGCGACGGCCCGGGCCACGGGTACCGGCATCCGTCGATCGATTCCGCGATGCGGTAGGTAGCAGTAGACACAGTCCAAATTGCACAGTGTCGTCGGCTGCATGATGACGTACGAGGGGACGGCGCTGATTCCGCGCATTCCTGACCACTGTCGAGAGCCCTGACGTGACACGAGCCCTCCCCGGAGTCGTAGGCGCATATCAAGACTAGGTGGATGCGTCTATACCGGAAAGGGCTATTTGCGTCATTGGATGATCACTGCGCGGTGACTCAGCCGCCGCTGTACGAGCCGGTCATCCTCACCCGACCGGAGCCGGTGACGATCTCGCCGGCCATCCACGCGTCGACGCTGCGACCGCGTAGCATCGCCAGCGCCCGGTCGCCGTCGTCGGGTGGGACGATCGCCATCATGCCGATGCCCATGTTGAACGTCGACTCCATTTCGGACTGTTCTATGCGGCCCTTGCGCTGAACGAGATCGAAGACGGGCTGCGGTCGCCACGTTGAGCGGTCGACCACGGCGTCGACGCCATCGGGCAGTACCCGCACCAGATTGCCGGGCACGCCACCGCCGGTGATGTGGGCCAGTGCGTGCAGCTCCGTCTCGGCGTTGAGTTTCAGGCAATCCTTCGTATAGATCCGGGTCGGCGTCAGCAGCTCCTGGCCCAGCGTGCGCTGGTTGTCGAAGTCGTCCACAACGCCCTCGAGCTTCATCCGGCTGATCCCGAGCAGGACGTGGCGCACGAGTGAGTACCCGTTGGAGTGCAGACCGCTCGAGCCCATGGCGATCACCACATCGCCGGGCTGTACGCGGTGCGGCCCGAGGACGCGATCGGATTCGACGACTCCGACGCCGGTCGCCGCGAGGTCGTACTCATTCGGCCGGAGGACGCCGGGGTGTTCCGCCGTCTCCCCGCCGAGCAGAGCGCAGCCCGCCGTACGGCAACCGTCGACGATCCCGGCGGCGATCGACGCGACCTTGTCCGGCACGACCTCGCCGCAGGCGATGTAGTCGAGCAGGAACAGCGGCTCGGCTCCGCAGGCCACGAGATCGTCAACCACCATCGCGACCAGATCGATGCCGACGGTGTCGTGCACGTCCATCTGTTGGGCGATCACGAGCTTGGTACCGACACCGTCGGTGGACGATGCGAGCAGGGGCTGCCGATACTTCTTCATGTCGAGTCGGAACAGTCCGGCGAAGCCGCCGAGGTCACCGACCACCTCGGGGCGCCACGCTCGCGGGACCTTGGTCTTGAGCAGGTTCACCGCCGTCTCACCGGCGTGAATGGACACGCCCGCGTCGGCGTAGGTGACTGTCCGGCGGTACTCGCGCTCGCCGAAGGAAACCCCGTCCGGTGCGCCCGCTGCCTTAGCGGTGCGCTCGGTCACGTGCGTCACGGTACTCCCCTTGCTGCTGAGCCTCCCGGCGCCGACATCCGATGCCGGAGGTCTGACGCTCGGTCAGGTATGGAGCAACGCCCCGGCCGGCACATGCGGCACGGCCGGTGCCGGTACGGTGAGCGAGCCAACTCGCCGCTCCACGCCCTCCAGGATGTGCTTGCCGATCGGGTCGTCGGCAGGCAGTGCAATCGGGTACTCGCCGTCGAAGCAGGCCCGGCAGAGCCGGTTTCGAGGCTGCTCGGTCGCGGCCACGAGACCGTCGAGCGAGACGTAGCCGAGCGAGTCGGCACCGAGGGATCGCCGGATCTCGTCGATGTCCAGCCCGTTGGCGAGCAGCTCCGCCTTAGTGGCGAAGTCGATCCCGTAGAAGCACGGCCACGTCACCGGCGGCGAGGAGATGCGGATGTGCACCTCGAGGGCGCCGGCCTCGCGGAGCATGCGCACGATCGCCCGCTGCGTGTTCCCCCGCACGATCGTATCGTCCACGACGACGATCCGCCGGCCACGGATCACATCGCGCAAAGGGTTGAGCTTGAGCCGGATGCCGAGCTGACGGATGGTCTGGCTCGGCTGGATGAAGGTACGGCCGACGTACGCGTTCTTGACCAACCCCTGCCCGTAGGGAATGCCGGACTCCTTGGCGTAACCGATCGCCGCCGGCGTACCCGAATCAGGGACCGGGATGACGAGGTCCGCCTCGGCGGGCTGTTCCCTGGCCAGAGTCCGCCCGATCTCCACCCGGGCGCCATAGACTCCGCGCCCGGCGATCGTCGTGTCCGGACGGGCGAGGTACACGTACTCGAACAGACAGCCCTTGGGGTCAGGATTGGCGAACCGGTTCGATCTCAGGCCATGTTCGTCGATCGCGACCAGCTCGCCCGGCTCGATCTCGCGGACAACGCTCGCGCCGACGATGTCCAGCGCGGCGGTCTCGCTCGCGACCACCCAGCCGCGTTCCAGCCGGCCAAGCACCAGCGGGTGCACTCCATGGCGGTCGCGGGCGGCGTAAAGGGTGTCCTCGTCCATGAAGACGAGACAGAATGCGCCCTGCAACGTGGGCAGCAACGCCATCGCGGCCGCCTCGACCGAGATGTCCGGGCGGGAGGCGAGCAGTGTGGAGACGATCGCGGAGTCGGAGGTGGCGCTCTCCACCTGGCCCAGCTCGGCCACCTGCCGGGCGAGCGCGGCCGTGTTGACCAGGTTGCCGTTGTGGGCGAGCGCGATCGTGGCCGCCACTCGTCCGTCACCGCCGATCGGCGTCGCCCGCAGGGTCGGTTGGGCGTTCTCCCAGGTCGAGCCACCGGTCGTGGAGTAGCGGTTGTGCCCGACCGCGATGTGGCCCACGAGACTGGAGAGCGTCGCCTCATCGAAGACCTGTGCCACGAGGCCGAGATCCTTGTACACCACGACGCCCGTACCGTCGCTGACCGCGATGCCGGCTGCCTCCTGACCACGGTGCTGCAACGCGTACAGGCCGAAGTACGTGAGCTTGGCGACCTCTTCGCCCGGCGCCCAGACGCCGAACACGCCGCACTCGTCCTGCGGACCCGGCTGGTCTGGCACGTCGTGGGTGAGCCGCCCGTCGCCTCGAGGCACCTGCCGCTCCTCGCTCGCTAGCCCGTGGACAGATCCGGATTGATCATCTGCCAGGTCCCGGCGAAGGGGCCTGCCGCGGATGACTCCTCAGTCTACGCGGGTGGAGAACATGACGGACAGCCATGATTCCGCCGCTGTATGTAGCCGTCAAGCTGCCCCGCGCTCGTCCTGCGGTGGCGCGCAGGGGCCGGCGGAGATCGGCTTGAACCACGAGGCGACCGTACGCGTCGTACGGAGCCCGATGCGTACGCCACGCCATTGCCGGCGAGCCGGGTCACTCGCCGGCGGTCGACGGGATCGACGCCGGTGCATCCGGCCAGACAGGGAGGCATGCGGAAAGGTCAGCGCGGGTGCCGCTCGCACTGACCCGGCCCGCCGCGACCGCGTCGGCCCATGTGATCCCACCGGTGGCCAAACGGACGAATGTGATCGGATCGGTCTCCACGACATTGGGCGGTGTGCCGCGCGTATGCCGCGGCCCGGCCACACATTGAATCGCGCCATATGGAGGAACACGCATCTCCACCGATCGGCCGGGTGCCCGTTCCCGGAGCAGCCTGAGCAGCGCCCGTACCGCGTCCCGAAGCGTGGCCGGTTCGATCACGCCTCCGGTCGCGAGAGCATCGACGGTTGCGGACACAGCGGAAGAATCGGCCACACCGCGGGACACGGCTGGACGATACGACTCGACAGACACGCACAAACCGCCGGCCCTGGGTCGCGCGCACGATGGCTGACAGGGCATAGTTGCTGCGATGCGCGCTGCGTGGATCCAGGCGTGCTGAAGTACCGGAAGGGGCGTGGGGGCGTGAGTACGCACCAACGTGCGTGGGTGATTCGCGCTGCAGTCGTCCTGTTCGCGGCGGCGACTGGCATCGTCGGCGTCGCTTCACCCGCGCTAGCCAAAGCCCCCACAGTGCAGATCACACTTCCAAACGGTCAATTGCAGAGCGGTGGAAGCACGTCGCTCAAATTCACGATCACCAACAACAACGACCAAACTGTTGGTGACACCTCCGCGCACGTGAACGTCAGATTCACCGGTGATCTTCAAGGCGTGATGAGTTGCCAAGGTCAGTGCCAGTTCGTTCAACCCGTGCCGGACGGGCAGACTTCTCCTGAGTTCAGCGCCACCCTCAGCGCCGGCTCGGTCGACCCGGGCCAGACGAAGGCAGGCAAGGTCGAGATCGATGTCACGATCGCCGGCGAATCCGCCAACGAGTCAGCGGATCTGTCCGTCTCCGGGCCGGCCCAGCAGCAGTCGGTGCCGCAGCTCTCAGGTCAAGTGGTCGACATTTTCAAGGGCTCCGGCATCGCCAACGCCCGCGTGACCGCGCAGGACTCGGCCAACCCGCCCCACAACTGGGCGGTGGGCACCGACAAGGATGGCAAGTTCAGGATCGTTTCTACCCCGGACAAGCCGATCACACCCGGAGTCATCGCGTTCGTCGTCACCAAGGACGGATACGAGAACTATCAAGAGGCCAAGCAGGGCGTCGCCGGTCAGGCCATCACCAACCTGCACTTCGCGATGAAACCCACCGTCACATCAGGCCCGCCGACCTCGTCGTCGCTGACGCCGACCGGCCCCCCGGTATCTTCCATCGACGAAGGGAACACGGTTGGCGCGACCGGCTCCGGTGGGGGCGGAGGACTCTCGTGGTTGCTGATCGCGATCGGCGGTGTCCTGGTCGCTCTGGGCGTCGCCGCGATCGTGATCCTGCTGATCCGCCGCAAGGGCGACGAGGACGACGACGACGCGACGGTGGGTCGGGGTCCCGGCCGCGGTGGACCCGGCCGTGGCGGCCCGCGTCCGCCGCATCCGCCGTCACGCCGTGCACCCGAACCGACTGCGGTCATGCGGGGCGGCCCGGGCGGTAGGCCACCCGGCGGGCCACGCGGGGACCAGACGATGATCGCCCGCTCGCCGCTGGCGGACGTGCCGACACAGATGCACGGCCGGGTCGGCCCGCATGGGGGACCCCCGCCGCCCGGGTACGGCCAGAACCCGTACGCCTCAGGCCAGTACGGCGGTCAGGGCGGCCCGGGCGGGTACGGCAACCCCGGCTACCCCGGCGGCGCCCCGCCCAACTACGGCCAGCCCGACCCGTACGGCAACGCCTACGGTCCGCAGCAGTATCAAGGCGGGTACGGCCAACCACCGCACGGTGGGGCTCACCCGCCCGGACACGGCCAGGGCGAACCCGATCCGCGTGCGCCACGGCAGGGCACCCCGCCGCACGATCGACGCGTGGACTGGCTCGACGACTGATCTCAGGACTCGCAAACTTCGCGTACTGCAGTGGCAGCCAGGGTGGTGGACGGCATGTCCATCTCACATTCCAGGATGACCGGCTGGAGATCAGTGTCCCAGTACCGGAAACGACGCGTGGCGGCGCTTTCGGCGCCATCACGGCGACCTTGTGGTCGGCTGCCACCGTGCGGACCCGCGCTGCCGTCAGCTGAACAGGGCGGGCATGGTCCCGCTGGACGCCGCCCGCAGCTCATCCAGGGGAATCTCGAACAGGCCGTCCACGGCCAGCGCCGAGCTGTGCGGCCGTACGGTGCCCAACCGCGCACAGGGCGTTCCCCGCTCGGCGGCGAGAGCGGCGAACGCCTCCGCCTGATCGGGGTCGACCTCGACGAGGACTCGCGCCGACGACTCGCTGAAGAGCGCAACGAACGGCTCCAGCTCGGCCGGCAGGGTGATGTTGGCCCCGAATCCGCGCCGTAGACACGACTCCACCAGAGCCTGGGCGAGACCACCATCGGAGAGGTCGTGCGCGGTCACCACGTGCCCGGAGCGACCGGCCTCGGCCAGGAGTCCGGCCAGGCGCTGTTCCGCGGCCAGGTCGGCCCTCGGCGGCGTGCCGCCGAGGTGCCGATAAGCGACGTGCGCCCACTCCGAACCCGACAGCTCCTCCCGGGTCTCGCCCAGCAGGAAGACGGCGTTACCAGGCGCGGTGAAGCCCATCCGCACCCGCCGATCCACGTTGTCGAGGATACCCAGCACACCCACGACCGGCGTCGGCATGATCGGCATGCCGCCGGTCTGGTTATAGAAGCTGACGTTGCCACCGGTAACCGGGATACCGAGCTCGAGGCAGCCGTCGGCGAGGCCGCGCACCGCCTCGGCGAACTGCCACATGACCGTTGGGTCCTCCGGGGAACCGAAGTTGAGGCAGTTGGTCACGGCGACCGGGGTGGCACCGGTGACCACCACGTTGCGGTACGCCTCGGCCAGGGCCAGCTTTGCTCCCGCGTACGGGTCGAGCCAGGTGAACCGACCGTTGCCGTCGACGGAGATGGCCACGCCGAGCCCGGCATGCTCGTCGACCCGGACCAGCCCGGCGTCCTCGGGCTGGGCGAGGACAGTGTTGCCCAGTACGTAACGGTCGTACTGCTCGGTCACCCAGGTCTTGTCGCACAGATTGGGCGAGCCGGCGAGGCGCAGTACGGTCGCCCGCAGGTCGTCGCCCTCGCTGGGCCGCGGAAGTGTCTCCGCCTTGTCGGCCAGCACGAGCGGTCGGTCGTTGGGTTCCCGCATCGGGCGGGCGTAGATCGGCCCCTCGTCGGCGAGCGAGGCGGGTGGCACGTCGACCACGACCTCGCTCTTCCACCAGATGTGCAGCCGGCCACCATCGGTCACCTCGCCGATCGCGGACGCGAGTACGCCCCAGCGGGCACAGATCGACAGGACGACCGGGAGGTCGGCCGGCGTCACGACGAGCAGCATGCGCTCCTGCGACTCGGAGGCGAGCACCTCCTGGGGGCTCATCGACGGTTCACGAAGCGGCACCAGGTCGAGGTTGATCGCCATGCCCGTGCCCGCGGCCGCGGCCATCTCGGAGAGGGCGCAGGTGAGGCCGGCGCCGCCGAGATCCTGGATGCCGACCACCAGACCGGCGTCGTAGATCTCCAGGCAGGCCTCGATGAGCAGCTTCTCCATGAACGGGTCGCCAACCTGGACGCTCGGGCGCCGCTGCCCGCTCTCGTCGTCGAATGTCGCGCTCGCGAGTACGGAAACGCCCCCGATCCCGTCGCGCCCGGTCTTGGCTCCGATCAGCACCACGATGTTGCCCGGCCCCGAGGCATTCCTGGTCTGCAGCCGGCCAACCGGGAGCACGCCGAGGCAGAGGGCGTTCACCAGCGGGTTGCCTTGGTAGCACTCGTCGAAGACAACTTCACCGCCGATGTTCGGAAGACCGAGGCAGTTGCCGTACCCGCCGATGCCCGCCACGACGCCGGGCAGCACCCGACGGGTGTCCTCGTGGTCCGCGGTTCCGAAGCGGAGCGGATCCATGACGGCAACCGGACGGGCGCCCATCGCCAGGATGTCGCGGACGATGCCGCCGATGCCGGTGGCGGCGCCCTGGTAGGGCTCCACAAAGGACGGATGGTTGTGCGACTCGACCTTGAACGTCACGGCAAGCTGGTCGGAAACCCTGACGACGCCGGCGTTCTCGCCGATCCCCGCCAACATCGCCGACGACTCGGGTGCCTTCTCCGCGAACTGTCGCAAGTGGACCTTGCTCGACTTGTACGAGCAGTGTTCGCTCCACATGATCGAGTACATGGCGAGCTCGGACTCGGTCGGCCGGCGGCCAAGGATCTGCCTGATCCGCTCGTACTCGTCGAACTGCAGACCCAGCTCAGCGTAGGGCTGGTGCTCGTACGGGGTGGCGAGCGCACGGTGGACGGTGTCGAACCCGACCTCCCGGTACCGGGGGGGCGGCGCGGGTCCATCCACTGTGGACTCAGTCGGGATTCGCCCGACCTCGGACGCGGTCGGAGTCGGCTCAGCCGGCGCTGGCTCAGCGGGACCAGCCGCCGGTTCGGCCTGCCCGGCGGCTTCCGGGTGCGGGTCCTCTCCCGCGTGGCCGACGAACCCGTTGCCGGCCGCATCCTCGCGGCCGGCCGCATCCTCGGCAGCGGCGCCGGTCGAGCCACCGACCACGGTCTCGGATGGTGTCGTCATGGTGTGCTCCGTTTGGTCACGACAGATCCACGCGCGTCACACCAGGCCCTCCGGCCGGCCGGCCGGACGCGCCGGCACCGGCGAAGACCGCCTCCTCGGGCCGGCGGGCGAGGTGATTGAGCAGTGAGCCGAAGAAGCCGAGTCCGTCCAGGGACGGCCCGGTCAGGGCGTCGATCGCGTGCTCGGGGTGCGGCATGATGCCGACCACGTTGCCGGCCGGGTTGCGGATGGCCGCGATGTTGCGCTGAGAGCCGTTGGGGTTCTCACCGAGGTAGCGCGCGACGATGAGGTCCTCCGCCTCCAGCTCGTCGAGCGTGTGCTGATCGGCGACGTAGCAGCCCTCGCCATTCTTGACCGGGATGATGAGCTCCTGGCCCGCGGTGAAGCTGTTCGTCCAGGCCGAGTTCGGGCTGGTGATGGCGATGCGCTGATCCCGGGTGCGGAAGTGCAGGTGCTGGTTGCGGGTGAGGGCGCCCGGCAACATATGCGCCTCGCACAGGATCTGGAAGCCGTTGCAGATCCCGAGGACCGGCAGCCCACCCCGGGCCGCCTCGGCGATGCTCTGCATCACCGCCGAGAACCGGGCGATCGCGCCACAACGGAGGTAGTCACCGTACGAGAAACCGCCCGGCAGCACGACTGCGTCCACATGGTGCAGATCCGGGTCGGCGTGCCAGAGCCGGACCGCCGTCGCGCCGCCGCGCCGGACAGCGCGTACCGCGTCCCGGTCGTCCAGCGACCCGGGAAAGGTCACCACGCCGACGATCGGCTTCATGAGCCCACTCCCACCTCGGCCGGCTCGTCCTGCTCCACCCGGACAGTGAACTCCTCGATCACTGGATTCGCCAGCAGCGTATCGGCGATCCGGCGGGTCTGCTCCTCGTCGGCAGCGCCGGCGAACTCGATCTCGATGCGCTTGCCGATCCGGACGGAGGTCACACCCGTCACACCCAGCCTGGGCAACGCATTGGCCACGGCCTGACCCTGCGGATCGAGAATCTCGGGCTTGAGCATGACATCGACTACGACGCGAGCCACGTGAACTCCTACATATCATCACGAACCGTACGGGAACCGCGGGGCTCGCTGACGCTCGCTCCTCGCGCACACATCATGGTGCAGGGCGTCCTGCGGGCGAAACACAGCGTACCGGGCCGGACGATGTCAGGTTAGGGCGGCGACCGCGGTCACCGTTGCCAGCACGCCACAGACCGCTGCCCCGACGAACCTGATCAGCGACAGCCGTACCCGCCGCAGCAGCGCGCGACCCAGCACCACCGCCGCGCCCGAGACGACGGCGAGACCTACCCATGAACCGACGAAGACCGGCCAGGGGGGCCGGCCGGCGGCGACCAGGCTCGCGGTCAGGATCTGCGACAGGTCGCCCCACTCCGCGGTGAAGAGGATGAGGAAGCTGAACGACGCGGCGCGTAGACCCGAGTACGAGTTCCTTAACCTGCCGGCGTACTCGAGCTCGGCGTTCTCGGTGTCGATGTCCGCGCGCCTGGCGCCGCGGTAGAGGACGACCGCGCCGATCAGGAAGAGCGCCGCCGCCACCAACTGGACCGGGCGGTCGGGCAGCAGCGCGACCAGGCGACCGGCCGCCACGGCCACGGCACACTGGACGCCGAAGGCGAGGACCACACCGACCCACACCGGCACCGGCGGGTACCGTGTGGAGAGCACCAGAGCGGCGACGAACGTCTTGTCGGGAAGTTCGACCGGGACGATCAGCACGAATGCGGCCACGGCCGCGGTGATCCACTCCACCGGTACAGTCTGCCAGGGCAGACGCCGGCCAGCGTTACTCCGGATCGTGGAGTTTTCAACCCGTCCCAGGGGTGTTCGGTGCCACGATCTCAGAGGATCGGCGTTGGTACATATGCGCCGGCATCCGGGTAGAGGGCCACGATCGCGGCGACGCGATCGGCGACGGCGCGTACCTGTGCCGGCGCCGCCCCGACGAAGTCGGCGGCATCGCCGACGAGCGCGTCGATCTCGGCTCTGGAGAGTCCCAGTCGAGGATCCGCGGCGAGCCGGTCGAACAGGTCGTTGGCGCTCGCGCCTCGCTCCCGCATCGCCAGTGCGACGGCGACCGCGTGCTCGCGGATCGCCTCGTGCGCCACCTCGCGGCCGATCCCGCGTCTGGCCGCCGCGACCAGCACCTTGGTCGTGGCGAGAAACGGCAGGTACCGGTCCAGCTCGTGGGCGATCACCGCCGGGTAGGCGCCGAACTCGTCCAGGACGGTCAACAGCGTCTCGAACAGGCCGTCACTGGCGAAGAAAGCATCGGGCAGCGCCACCCGCCGTACCACCGAGCAGGAGACATCGCCCTCGTTCCACTGGTCGCCGGCGAGCTCGCCCAGCATCGACAGATAACCCCGGATGACGACGGCGAGACCGTTGATGCGCTCGCACGACCGCGTGTTCATCTTGTGTGGCATCGCCGACGAGCCCACCTGACCGGGCCGGAACCCCTCGGTGACCAGCTCGTGGCCCGCCATCAGCCGGATGGTGGTCGCGAGCGAGGAGGGGCCGGCGGCCGCCTGCGCCAACGCTGAGACCACGTCGAAGTCGAGCGAGCGGGGGTAGACCTGGCCGACGCTGGTGAGGGTACGGGTAAAGCCGAGGTGCCGGGCCACCGCCCGCTCGAGCTCGGCGACCCGTTCGGGGTCTCCGAGCAGGTCAAGCTGATCCTGCGCCGTTCCCACCGGACCCTTGATGCCTCGCAAGGGGTAACGCTCGATCAGATCGGCTATCCGGTCGTACGCGATGAGCACCTCCTCCGCGACCGAGGCGAACCGCTTGCCCAGCGTGGTCGCCTGCGCCGGCGCGTTGTGCGTGCGGCCGACGATGACGAGGCTCTCGTGCTCCATCGCCCGCGCCGCCAACCGGGCCAGCGCCGCCACCATCCGGTCCCGGATCAACTCCAGCGAGGACCGGATCTGCAGCTGCTCGACGTTCTCGGTCAGGTCCCGCGAGGTCATCGCCTTATGGATGTGTTCGTGCCCGGCGAGTGCGGCGAACTCGTCGATGCGAGCCTTCACGTCGTGCCGGGTGGCGCGCTCGCGCGCGTCGATGCTGGCCAGGTCGACCTGGTCCACCACCCGCTCGTACGCCTCGACCACCCCATCGGGGACCGGCACGCCCAGATCGCGCTGCGCGGTGAGGACAGCCAGCCATAGTCGTCGCTCGGCCCGTACCTTCGCCTCTCGCGACCAGATCGCCACCAGCTCCGGCGAGGCGTACCTTGCGGCGAGCACGTCCGGGACACGGGGTGTCACCCCGATATTGTTCCGCACCGGGACCGGAGGTTGCCGGGCGCTGCTGGCCCGCCGTAATGTTACGCGCGAGTAGGAGGCGAGCGCGACGAGCGAGCGGCGGCGAGCACCGCAGCTTGCTCGCCGGTCCTCGGCAGATGTTGTGCCTCCGGACGCGCAGAGGACGTTCCCGTGACCGAGTCAAGCATCGATGCCGACGCCTTTCGGAACCTCGACCCAGAGGCGTTCGCCGCCGTCGTCAAGTCCGCCAAGAAGAGCCAACTGGACGAGCTGATGGCAGGCGTTCACCGCCGGGAGATCCTCGACTCGATCTTCGACAAGCTGCCCGGCCGGTTCCGGGCCGACCGGGCCGGCTCGACCGAAGCGGTTATCCATTGGAACATCACCAGTGCGGCAGGGACCGACAGCTACGAGGTTGCGATCGCCGGCGGTACCTGCACCGCCGGCCCGGTGACGACCGCCGAGCCGAAGCTCGCGTTGACGCTCGGCGGCGCCGACTTCCTCACGATCATCGCCGGGGTGGCCAACCCGACGATGATGTTCATGACGGGCAAGCTCAAGGTCAAGGGCGATCCGATGCTGGCGGCGAGCGTCGCGAACCTCTTCGACCTTCCCAAGGGCTAAGTCATGGAGTTCTCCCTCCACCTCAGCGAGGAGCAGCTCGAACTGCGTGCCTGGGTGCACGGCTTCGCCGAGGACGTGGTCCGGCCGGCGGCGGCGGAGTGGGACGAACGCGAGGAGACCCCGTGGCCGATCATCCAGGAGGCGGCAAAGATCGGTCTGTATGGCTTCGAGTTCCTGGTGAACAACCACAATGACCCGACCGGACTCTCGAACTGCATCGCTCAGGAGGAGCTGTTCTGGGGTGACGGCGGGATCGGCATGGCCATCATGGGCACCTCGCTGGCGGTGGCGGCGATCTACGGCTCGGGGACTCCCGATCAACTGCTGGAATGGGTACCCCAGTGCTACGGTGACGCCTCGGATGTCAAGCTGGGCGCCTTCTGCAGCACGGAGCCGGAGGCAGGCTCCGACGTCGGGTCGATGCGGACCCGGGCGGTCTACCACGAGGCGACCGACGAGTGGGTCCTCAATGGACAGAAGGCTTTCGCGACGAACGGCGGCATCGCGAATGTCCACGTCGTCAGCGCGCTGGTCGACCCCGAACTCGGTGCCCGCGGTCAGGCCGTCTTCGTCGTACCGCCGGCCACGACGGGTCTGATCGGCACGGCGAAGCACCGCAAGCTCGGCCTGCGCGCGTCGCACACGGCCGACGTGTTCCTCGACGACGTTCGCCTCCCCGGCTCGTGTCTGCTCGGTGGGCGCGACGCGCTGCTGGCCCGTCTCGCCCGTGCCCGAGAGGGACAGCGCATGACCGGCCAGGCCGCGATGCGTACGTTCGAACTGACCCGGCCAGGGGTCGGCTCGCAGGCGCTGGGAATCGCGCGCGCCGCGTACGAGTATGCCCTCGAGTACGCGAAGACCCGGGTTGCATTCGGCCGGCCGATCATCACGAACCAGGGCATCGCGTTCGCACTCGCGGACATGCGGACGGAGATCGATGCCGCCCGGCTGCTGGTGTGGCGGGCCGCCTGGATGGGCCGCACCAACCAGCCGTTCGAGGCCGGCGAGGGCTCCATGTCGAAGCTGAAGGCGGGTGAGGTGGCGGTCGCCGTCACCGAGAAGGCGGTGCAGATCCTGGGTGGCGCCGGCTACGTGCGCGACCATCCGGTCGAGCGTTGGTACCGCGATGCCAAGGTGTACACAATCTTCGAAGGTACGAGCGAGATCCAGCGCCTCGTGGTCGCCCGCGCCATCAGCGGAATGCACCTGAGCTGAGTCCGTGGAGACCGTCAGCCGCCCGGCCGTCCGGATCATCTGCCTCGACGTCGCCGGCCGGGTGCTGCTGCTGCGGTGGTGCTCGCCGTCGGACGGCGCGCTGCTCTGGGAGCCGCCCGGCGGCGGCATCGAACCCGGCGAGACCCCGGTCGAGGCTGCTCGACGAGAGCTCGCCGAGGAGACCGGGTTCGACCCGTCCGCGATCGGCACCGATCCTGTGGTGGTCGATCGGGATGTTTTGTGGGACGGCAAGCGGTTCGTCGGGCCGGAGCCGTTCTTCCTCGCCCGGTTCGCGACCGACGCGCCGTCACCGGTGACCGCCGGGATGCTCGCCGATGAGCACCCGAACCTTCGCGGTCACGGCTGGTTCACCCCGACCGAGGTCAGGGCCCTTCCCGACCGGGTCGAGCCGCCTCAGTTGGTCCGCGTCATCGCCACCCTCGACCCGGGCGGACCATGGGTCACACCCGGCTAGCGGCGAGCGCGATGTCGGTCCGGTAGTGACCACCGTCCACTGTGGTCGATCGCACCAGCGCGTACGCCCGCTCCCGGGCCTGCGCGAGATCGGCTCCGACCCCGGTACAGGCGACGATCCGGCCACCGGTCGTGCGCAGCTGGCCGTTCGTTCCGCGCTCGGTACCGGCGTGCAGGATGCCGTCGCGCTCGGCGCCATGGACGATGTCACCCGTCCGGCGGGAGACCGGATACCCTTCCGTGGCCAGGACAACGGTCACGGCGGCACCCGGCCGCCAGACCAGCGGCGGCTGCTTCGACAGGCTCCCCGTCGCGGCCCCGTACAACACGCCACCCAGCGGCGTCTCCAGCAGCGGCAGGATCGCCTCGGTCTCGGGATCGCCGAAGCGGGCGTTGAACTCGACCACCATCGGACCGTTGGCGGTCACGGCGAGGCCCACGTAGAGCAGTCCGGCGAACGTTATCCCCCGAGCGGCCATCTCCTTCAGCGTCGGACCGACCACAGAGGACAAGATGTGGTCGACGAAGCCATCGGGTAGCCACGGCAGCGGCGCATAGGCGCCCATGCCGCCGGTATTCGGTCCGGTATCGCCATCGCCGACGCGCTTGAAGTCCTGGGCCGGGAGCAGCGGGCGGGCGTCGACCCCGTCGGTCACGACGAAGACGGAGACCTCGGGGCCGTCGAGGTACTCCTCGATCACCACTTGGCCGCAGGACCCGGCGTGCGCCAGCGCGGCGACCCGGTCGTTCGTCACCAGGACACCCTTTCCCGCGGCGAGACCGTCATCCTTCACGACGTAGGGCGGGCCGTACTCGTCCAGTGCGGCGGCCGCCTGCGCCGCCGTGGTGCACACCCGGGCCCGGGCGGTCGGCACACCGGCCGCGGCCATGACCTCCTTCGCGAATGCCTTGGAACCCTCGATCCGGGCCGCGGCGGCGGACGGCCCGAAACACGCGATGCCGGCGGACCGCACGGCATCGGCGACGCCGGCCACCAGCGGCGCCTCGGGTCCGATCACCACGAGGT
>JBKPDY010000121.1:0-8953 GCA_046728155.1 Actinomycetota bacterium | reverse complement strand
GCAAGACGCTGTGCTGGCAGACACCGGCCGAACTGTTGGCCGACGTCACCGTTAGCACCCGGGCAGCGGCGGCCAGGGTCTCCGGCCGCCGGAGTACCCGCGCGGGCCGCGTGCCTGGGTCGGCCGACGCCGGCCATGCCTGACAGGATGGTTCTGTGGCACAGATGCGTCGACGCGACCCCGAGCCGCCGCCAGGCCCGCCGAGGATCGAGTTCAAACCCGGCATGGCCAATGAGATGCTGCGCGAGCTGGCGCCCCTGCTCGCCGAGGAAGGCATCGACGTAGAGAATATCGATGTTCCTGACATGGAGACGTTGCAGCGCGCCATGAACCGAGCGGTCGAGCGGCACAACATGGCCCTGTTCACCCCGGTCGGCGGCACGCGCGAGTTGGCTGCCGCCGCGCTGCGGCTCGTGGTCGAGGCGCTCGCCGAAGACGACACCACGGTCGCCTCCGCGATTCTGGATCAGGTTCAGCCCGAATCGCCGGACAACTCGGCGCCGACCGTCTCCGCCTGCATCGGCATCACCCTCGGTCTGCTCGACGACTGGCTGGGCGGCTCCGACCCGACCGCGCCCACACGGCTGGGCGACCGCGTCCGGCTGCCCAAGGGACACTGGCAAGGCGAACGCGCCGCCCGTCACATCCTCGCCCTCGCGGGCAAAGGACGGGCGTTCCGCTCCCTCGGCTCGCTCATCACACGCCAAGGCGGGCCACAGGTCCTCTACGGCAGCGCCCTCGCCCTTACCGCCGCTATCCGAACCTGGTCCAACGACACCGGCACGCCGGTGCCCGAGCTTGCCCGCACCGCCATCCGCTGACCGCTACGATTCCCAATCGTCAGGGTCGTCATGTTGCGACGATCACTGGAATCCGCCCTGCCATGGTTTGGCCCCGGGCCGGCGGCGGGGTTGGTGCAGCATTGGTCGTCGCGGCTGGGCCAGGCGGGCGGGGACGTTGATGATGTGTTCGCCAAGGTGGCGCCGCGGGCGACGGTGCAGCGGGTGGAGTCGGCGAGGGTGCCGGCGGCGACGCGACCGGGCGGAACAGGTCGTCCTGGCCACGAAGCACCGCTAGGTCGGCGATCGCCTGCCCGGCGTCAGCGAGCATCACCGCCACGTCGAGTGTGATCCGCCCCGGATCATGCCCGGAAGCCCGCTGCCGCAACGGCAGCAGCGCCTCGGCGACCGGCTCGGACAGCCCGGTCGCGTCCGCCAGATCCGTGAGCAGACGGGCGCCGACGTGGCCCACCACGCCACGCCCATCCGCTGTGACAACGATCCCTGGTCGCTGACATGACCGAGCGGCTTGGCTTCCCCGCCGGCAGTTTCGACCCGGTTGTGTCCAACGTCGCCGTGCACATGTTTCCCGACCGTGTGACCCGTGCAGTGTTCGCGCAGGTCCGGCAGCTTGTCCGGGCGGCCGGGTTGTCCGTGTTCCACGTCAACTCGCTCGAGGACCCGGCCGCTGCGCGCCCGCACGCTGCCCGCGCGTGAACTTGAGCCGAATTACGTCGCCGAGGAGGTCGGGCCAGACCGTGCGCTTCTTCTCCGAGGACTACCTGCGCGAGCTCTTGGCAGGATGGCAGCAGGTGCAACTGGTCCCGGTCGCAGTCCCGCATCGCAAGACCGGTGAGCCGTTCAAACACGTCTGGCGCGGTACCGCCCAGCCGCTGAGCCACTCGGACGGGCCGTCGGCTGTCTTCTTGTCGGCCGGGACTATACATCGGCCCGGGTCCGGTCCACCAAGTAAGTGTCCTGCGGGCGGAGCCGCGGAACGCTCGCTCGTCGGCAGATGCGTGCGTTCGACGTAGCGCGTCGGATCGTCGGCGACGTAACCTGCGCCAGTGATCCAGTACCGGCGTGACGTGTTCGCCTACGCTGGGCTCGACGGCCCGCCCGGACGAAGTGGTGGTACTCGTCCGTGGCGACGACCTGGTTGACCCATCGGTCGTCGTCAGCGCCATACGTGGCAGCCAAGGACATGGCCTCCGACTCGCTCTCGGCCGTGGCTACGATCTGGCCGAAGTACTCCTCGTCGTGCTCGACCAGCGGTGGGAACTCGTACAGGTGAGCAATCTCGTCCAGGTCCAGGACCTCGTGCGTAACGACGTTGTAGCCGTCACCAGCGGGCCAGATCGTGATCCCACGAACCCCGGCGACGTGTGCTGGAGCTGATGTTGGTGCATGGCAGATAGCAACGATGGGAGCCAGTCATGCCCCAGGAGACGGAGCCCGCATCGTGCCCGACCGCGCCGCGCACCCTACCGGCACGATCTCCGCGATCCACGAGCGGATCATCAACACCCTGCGCCGACACGCCCCGACCGTGATGCGTCTGGCCCTCGGCCTGGTGTTCGTCTGGTTCGGCGCTCTGAAGGTGGCGTACGTGACGGCGGCGAGCCAAACCAGTCGCCGACACCATGGCCTTCATTCCGGTACCACCGTCCGTCCTCGTACCCGCGCTTGGCGTATTCGAGATCGTCATCGGCGTGGCATTGGTCGCCGGCCGGTGGCTGCGACCCGTACCGGCGGCCCTCGTGGCCCACCTCGCCGGCACCTTCCTGGTGCTTGTCCTGCAGCCTGCAGTGGCCTTTCAGGACGGGAACCCCTGCTGCTCACGACGGAGGGCGAGTTCGTCGTCAAGAATCTGGTGCTGATCGCCGGGGCACTCTTGGTGGCCGCCGCTCTGACACCACTGCGAACGGGCGAACTGGGAGCTAAGCATGCGTCCGCGCCATCATCCGCGGCCACTGGTACCGGCCGATCGGCCGCGAGCGGATAGGACCACTGTGGACAGGTGGTAGACCTTCCACCCGACGACGAGGTGGAAGCCGATGAGTGCGAAGACTCCAATTGCGGCCACCGGAGACGTGGGATCGATGAGCACTGCTACACCGGCGGCGAGCCCGGCGGTGCCGAGCAGCATGCTGAGCCAGGCGGCCGCTCTCCCGAACGCGGGGTCGGCGCGCATGGCCAGACCTACGAGGACGATCGCGGTGGACATGAGGAGCAGGCCGGCCAGCAGCAGCGCGTCGAAGATGCCCTGGGTCCCCTGCCACACAAGGGCGAGCGTGGCCTGATCCTCAGCCGTCGCCCCGGCGGCGTGGTACAGGTCGGCGAGCCGCGACGTGGCGGCGTGTGGAATGGCACCCGCGGCGAGCACACCCAGACCGAGAATCGCCAGGGCGCAGCCGACCAGTGCGGGCGCGGGACGGGTGCTTTTGAGGCGGCGGTACAGGGCAAGATAGACCGCGACCCACAACACGAGGACGGCGAGATAGAGACCGTTCTCCACAATGCGCACGGCCTTGATCTCGGGAAACCTGATGATTGGTCCGGCGGGTCCGGTCGGGTCGGGCCCAGCGAAGATAGCGACCCAGGCGAAGACGAGGATGAAGAGCAGTCCGCCGCTGATACTGGTCAAGCCGCCCCACCGCAGAACGCTGTTGTCCGATTCGTTCGTCATGCGGATCAGCATGGTGCTGGGGTTCGGCGCGGCGCTTTGGTCGAAGGTCGGGACCAACTGACCAAGGGCTATGTTTCGGACCTACTTTGGTGGGATGCGGCGGGCCCCGGCGCTGCCGTATTGTTTGATCATGAATGTGCCGGCGGTCGCGTGGGGCGTGGGCGTGCGGCCCGACGGGCTGTCCACCGCCGGTGAAGCCGACGAGGTACGCCGGTTCTGGCGATCGCCACGCGACTGGGCGGCCGACGCCCTGTGTTTTCTACTGGCGTTGGGGTTCACGGTGCTCACCTTCGTCGATGGCGTCGACCGGCATCTCGGACGAGTGCCCCTCGCCCTCGACGTCACCCTCGGCGGACTGAGCTGTCTGGGTGTGTGGCTGCGCCGACGCTGGCCGGTCGGCTTCGCGGTCACCGCCATCCTGTTCAGCGTCTATTCAACCGCCGCGTCCGGCGTGGCGCTGATCGCGCTGTTCACCGTGGCGGTGCACCGACGCCTCGCGGTGGTCGGTCTGGTAACGGCCGGGTTCATGCTCGCCTCGGTCGGCTCCGTGTTGGTTCGGCCCGACCCGTCGGTGCCGACCTGGTGGCAGGCCGCATTGGGCATCGTCTGCGTCGCGGCGGTCCTGGCGTGGGGAATGTTCATCCGTGCCCGACATGAGCTCGCCCAGTCGCTGCGAGACCGGGCACGGCGCGCAGAATCCGATCGGGTCGCGCAGGCCCGCCAGCACGAACGCCATCGGATCGCCCGCGAGATGCACGACGTGCTCGCCCACCGGATCTCCCTGCTGAGCCTGCACGCCGGGGCGTTGGAGTTGCGCCCGGATGCACCGGCCGACGAGATCGCTCGCGCCGCCGGGGTGATTCGCGACAACGCCCATCAGGCGCTGGAAGACCTGCGGGAGGTGATCGGCGTACTACGGGCGGACCGGGCTGGTGACAACTGGACCGACGATGCACCCGAGCGTCCCCAGCCAACGCTGGTCGACCTGCCTGAATTGCTCGATGAGTCAACGCGGGCCGGAATGCGGGTGCGGCTGGAGTGTCGAATGGCCGACCCGGCGGCCGTGCCGGTGGCGGTCGGACGCAGCGCGTACCGGATCGTGCAGGAGGGACTCACCAATGCGCGCAAGCATGCCGACGGCGCCGAGGTGTCAGTCACCGTGCGCGGCAGCCCGGGCGATGGCCTGACCATCGAGATCCGCAACCCCTGGCCGCCGGCCGCCGTCAGCTCCACAGCCATCCCGGGCGCCGGCCGCGGCATCATCGGGCTCGCCGAACGAGCAAGCCTCGCCGGTGGACGGCTGGAACACGGCCGCACCGCCGAGGGTGACTTCCGGCTCTGGGCCTGGCTGCCGTGGCCGGAATGAGCCAAGCTATCCGGGTCCTCGTCGTGGACGATGACCCGCTCGTGCGGGAGGGTCTACGGATGATCCTGGACGCCGCGCCCGGTCTCACCCTGGTGGGCGAAGCGGCCGACGGTACCGAGGTGATCCCGGCGGTCGACGCATACACCCCGGACGTGGTCCTGATGGACATTCGCATGCCCAAGCTCGACGGCCTCGCCGCCACCGAGCTGCTGCGCGCCCGACCCGGTTCTCCTGAGGTCATCGTGCTGACAACCTTTCACGCCGACGAGTACGTGTTGCGCGCGCTGCGCGCCGGGGCAAGTGGCTTCCTGTTCAAGGACACGCGGCCCACCGAGATCCTGGACGCGATATCGCGCGTCGCTGCGGGCGAACCGATCCTGTCACCAGCGGTCACCCGCCAACTCATCGCCCGCCTCGGGACCACGGGCGCTGACGCCCGGCAGCGCCACGCCCGGACCATGATGGCCAGGCTCAGCGAACGGGAACGGGAGGTCGCCGTGGCCGTGGGTCGGGGGAGGTCCAACGCGCAGATCAGCGACGAGCTGTTCATGAGCGTGGCCACCGCCAAAGCCCACGTGTCGTCGATACTCACGAAGCTCGATCTCAACAACCGTACCCAGATCGCGCTCCTCGCCCACGACGCCGGACTGACCGACTAGGAATCTCGTATGGCTCTGATTGTGGAACTTGCCGACTTGGAACGGATGGCGCGCCGCCGGGTGGCTCAGGGCAAGATGGTCGCGTTCGCCGCCGGCCGACGATGAGCAGCGGGTCCGTCAGATCAAGCGACTCGCCGGTCGGATCGGCGCCAACGACGCGGGTCTGTTCTGGCACTTCGGCCGGCCCAGCGACGGCAACATCTACCTCATCGTCGCGCCTGAGGGAACGAAGTCCGTCGGCTGGTTCGGGGAGCTGAAGCGCTAGAGCCGATCTCCCAACGCCATCCGCCGCTTCGCCTCATGGGCACGCTCAACCGCCGTCGACCGCGCGTACACCGCCAGCATCGCGTCGCTGCGCCATCCGGCCAGGTGCATCAGGTCGCGTTCCTGCCCACCGTTGGCGAGCCACCGGTGAGCGAAGGTGTGTCGAAACGCGTGCGGATGCACATCCTCGACCCCGGCCGCTTTTCCGATGTTCTCCAGCCGCCACCGGATGCCGTCGGCGCTGATCGGCCCCCGCTCGGCGAGCAGGAGCCGCGTGGTCGCCGAAGCCTTCGGGTGCGTCGACCGGACACGCAGGTACCGGTCGATCGCCTGCGCCGTCTTCGCCTCGTACGGGACGGCGCGGGGCCGGGAGCCCTTCCCGGTGACGTACACGACTTCACGGTCCAGGTCGAGATCGTCTATCTTGACGCCGGCGAGTTCGGAGACTCGTACGCCGCAGTCGAAGAGCAGCCGAAGTATGACTTCGTCCCGGCGACCGTCGAAGATCTTCCGGTCGTACTCACCGGCCTTGCCGCGCCCGACAGCGCAGACCTTGAGCATCTTCGTCAGCTCGGCCTCGGTGAACACCCGGACCGGCTTCTCCGTCGGCGCCGGCATCTCCACACCCTCGGTCGGTGCCTTGTCGACCTCGCCCTCCGCGGCCAGCCAGCGGCAGAAGCGGCGCATGCCGCGCAGCCTGGTCCGGACCGTTTCAATGTCGACCCGCTCGGTCAGGTCCGCCAGCCAGGCCGATATCGAATGCCGGGTCAACTCGTCCAATGTGGCCGGTCGACCCTTCGCCTCCAGCCACTGGGAGAAGAACCGGATGGACTGGCCGTACAGGACCAAGGTCCGGTCGGCCTTGCCGGCGGCGCGCAGGGACCGGCCGAAGCTGGCGGCCAGATCCTCGAGCCGGGGGGCGGGCATCAGGTTGCCTGGAACCATCGCACCGGCACGGTCAGCTCCTCGGTGCTGTCGATCGGCGGGTCGATGTACTCCCCGAGGTCGGTGACGATCTGGCCGACAATGCGGTACCGGCCAGATCCCAACAGGCCGAGATCCAGTTTCTGCTCGGCTGTCAGCTCGACCTCGGCTTGCAGCGTCCTACGCATGCCGACCGCGGCTGGGGCCCTACCGAGGACGGCGTCCGTACCGGTGACGATGAGGTCGAATTCCTCGCCTTCGGACGCGGCGAGGGGGTGCGGCTCGGGTAGACGGGCCGGGACACGAACGCGATATACGTCGCCAACGGCGACCCGGGAGACGGTAGTCATGAGGTTTTAGGTTATCTGGCGAGTCTGTCCTATGCTAGTACCCAGCGCCTCACACTACTCCGCGTTTTCCCAGTTCTTCGGGTTCTTCCGGCTCGGCTGGACCCGCGGCGGTTCGCCCGGCATCTTCGGGTACTCGGGCGGATAGGGGAGGTCACCCTCGCCACCGGCCTCGTCTCGGGCGGCCCACTCCAGCAGCGGTGTGATGTCGTGCGCCACGTCGTTGATCCGGGCATGAGGATCGCCGATGGCGGCAAAACGGGCCTGCACGGTGTCAAGCCGGAAGTCGGTGGGCTCCACGTCGGCCAGCTCGTCCCAGTCCACCGGGGTCGAGACGGTCGCCCGCGGGTTGGCCCGTAGCGAGTAGGCGCAGGCGATCGTCCGATCGCGGGCCATCTGGTTGTAGTCGAGGAAGACCCTCGTTCCCCGCTCCTCCTTCCACCACTTCACCGTGGCGAGATCGGGGCGGCGACGGGCGATCTCTCGGGCGAACGCTATGGCAGCCCGGCGCACGTCCACGAATGACCACTGTGGAGCGATCCGGACGTAGACGTGGATACCCCGCCCGCCCGAAGTCTTCGGGAACCCGACCCAACCGAGCTCGCCGAGGAGCGCCCGTACCTCGGCCGCCACTGTACGAGCGTGAGCGAAATCGGTGCCGGGCTGCGGGTCGAGGTCGATCCGCAGCTCGTCCGGACTGTCCACATCGGAGCGCCGAACCGGCCACGGGTGGAATACGATGGTGCCGAGCTGGGCGGCCCAGGCGACATGGGCGAGGTCGACCGGGCACAGCTCGTCGGCGGTACGACCGCTCGGAAACTTGATCTCGGCGGTCTCGATCCACTCGGGCACGCCACGGGTCGGGATCCGCTTCTGGTAGAAGGCGTCACCGGTGTGGTCGGCCCGGGTCGAGAGCCTGGCGCCCGGGAAGACACCGCCGGGCCAACGCTCCAATGTGGTTGGTCGCTCGAAGAGCGCGCGGAGGATGCCGTCGCCGACGGCCAGGTAGTACGAGACCACGTCCAGTTTTGTGAAGCCCAGCTCCGGGAAGTAGATCTTGTCAGGGTTGGAGACCCGGACGGTGCGTCCCGCGACCTCAAGCTCGGTCGCCGCCACCTTGCTGGCCATGCTGAGACCCTACCCGCGACGGCGTGCGTACCCGTTGGTGAGGGCGAAGCTTCGATGCGTCTCCCACAGGTTGCGCAGCATGAACAGCTTGCGCTCGAACTCGCGGTCGCCCGCGAGGAAGCGCCCGTCGTACGGTGCGCGCAGCCGGGCGATCGCGCCGCTGTCGAGGAGCATCGCGACCGTGATCCGGCCACCGCTGCGCTCCGTACGGAGATCCTCGATCTCCTGCCAACCGACGGCAGATCCGGAGTGGATCCCCCAGTCGTCGGCATCGGTGCCGTCCTGCCGTCCGTACGCGACCCCGGCGATCGCACCAACCGCGGTGATCACAAGCAGTGGCGTCACGCCCAGCACCCACGCCGGTACGGCAAGGGGACTGGACAGCCCGACGGCCGCCGCCACGGTGCCCACGGCGAGCCCGAGCACGCCGCCGACATAGAGGCCGCGGGCCAGCGCCTGCACGGGCGTCGGCCGGAAGGTCACCACACCGCCCCCGCGAGTCATGCCGTACTCAACGAGAGCCGTTCGCATTTGGTAACAGCGGCCGCGTGGATACGTTTGTACCGTTGAGGCATGACGAACGAACTGCCCGTTGAGGACGTTCCGACCACAGAGGACGAATGGCGCGTACGGCTGAGCCCAGCCGAGTTCCGCGTGCTCCGGCAGCACGGTACGGAGCCGGCCTGGACGGGCGAGTATGTCGACACCAAGACAAAGGGTGTCTACCGCTGCCGGGCCTGTGGCGCGCAGCTCTTTTCGTCCGGGACCAAATTCGACTCGCATTGCGGCTGGCCGTC
>JBKPDY010000120.1:0-27534 GCA_046728155.1 Actinomycetota bacterium | reverse complement strand
GCCCATGTCTGCGCCGGACCGAGTCGGGCCGACGTGCAGAGCAGCGCCAGCCGGTCGACCCGCTCGGGCGCGTGGCTTGCCACCCACATCGAAGCCATCCCGCTCAGGGAAATACCAGCGAGGTGGGCGCGCCCCAGGCCGAGCCGGTCGAGCAGTGCGATCAGGTCGCTGCCCAGGTCCCCGATCGAGTACGGCCCGGTGGGTACGGGCGAGCCGCCATGACCACGATGGTCGTAGCGCACCACGCGCATCCACTGCGATAGATGCCCGACCTGCGAGTCCCAGAGCGCCGAGGTGGTGCCGAGCGACGACCCCAGCAGCAGCACCGGTGCATCGGTCGGACCGTCCACAGTGTAGTGAAGCTCGACGGCGGTCATCCCGCCTCGCCTCCGCGCTCGCTGCGCTCCTTGCGATGCTCGCTCGCTGTCGGCTCGGTCATCCCGCCTCGCCTCCGCGCTCGCTGCGCTCCTGGCGATGCTCGCTCGCTGTCGGCTCGGTCATCCCGCCTCGCCTCCGCGCTCGCTGCGCTCCTTGCGATGCTCGCTCGCTGTCGGCTCGGTCATCCGGCGCCAACCCTCTCGTGAGCGGCGAGGGCGCGGTCGACCAGAGCCGCGCTCTCGCCCAGGTCCATGTCGCCCAACCGGGCGGCCAGACTGTCCACGTGAGACCGCATCCGTGCGGTGTCCACCGTCAGCTCGGCCAGGCAGATCTGCAGCCACGACACGGCCGAGCCGGTGGTGACCAGCAGGTCGCGTAGCGGCAGCCACTCGGCCTGCCAGGCGCCGGCGGCCCGTTCATGCTCGTGTGGCATGGCCGCGAGCAGACTCGCGACAAGTCCCGGCGCTCGCATCGCGCAGGCGACCGCACTCACGGCCGCGACCGGGTTGCGTTTGTGTGCCATGGCAGACGATCGGCCGGGCGAACCCTCTGCCACTTCGTCCACTTCGTCCTGGCTGAGGAGAGTGACGTCGCGGCCGACCTTACCGCCCACACCGGCCAGCCCGCCGAGGGCGCCGGCGAGTTCGGCCACCCGGGTGCGGTCGGTGTGCCATGGCAGTGTCGGCTCGGCCAGGCCCAGCTCGATGGCCAGCCGGCCGACGACGTCGATGCCCTTGCCCTCGAGCCCGGCCAGCGTACCGGCCGCACCGCCGAACAGGACGGCCAAACGGGTCTCGCGTACGTCCCACACGCGGGCGGCGGCCTCGTCGAGCGCGACCATCCAGCCCGCCGCCTTGAGGCCGAAGGTCGTCGGCAACGCCTGGCGCAGCAGGGTCCGGCCCGCAATGGGCGTATCGCGGTGCTCGCGCGCCAACCGCGCTGCCGCGTCGGACGCGCCCCGGGCGGTTGCGACGATCGCGCCGACCGCGTTCTTCGCCACCAGCATCGCCGCCGTATCGATAATATCTTGGCTGGTCGCTCCCTTGTGGACGTATGGGGCGACGGCGTCCGGAACCGCGGCGCGTAGCTCGGATACCAGCGGCACGACCGGATTCCCCGAGCCGGCGGCGTCGGCGGACAGGGCGCCCAGGGAGGCCGGCAGCGACCCGCAGGCCAACTCGATGGCGGTCGCCGCGTCGGCCGGGATCAGGCCGATATCGGCCTGGACTCGGGCCAGTGTCGCCTCGACCCGCAGCAGGGCCGAGAGCCATGCCTCATCCGAGGTCGCCGGCCTCGCCCCGCCACGGGCCAGCACGCCGTCGAAGAGCCCGAGCGGCGGCGCTTCAGATGGAGAAGAAGACCGTCTCATCCCTACCCTGCAACTTGATGTCGAAGATGTAGCCATCGGCTGTCGGTTGTGCGACCAGCGTCGCGGCACGCTCGGTTACGGTCCTGAGCACAGGGTCCTCGGCGTTCGCCTGCTCCTCGTCGGCGAAGTAGACCCGGGTGACGACGCGGTCGAGCAGCCCACGCGCGAAAACCGACATGGCCAGGTGCGGCGCCTGCGTGGAACCGTCTGGTCCGGGTACCGGCCCCGGTTTCAGGGTACGGATGGCGTATCGGCCGTCGGCGTCGGTGGGGCAGCGGGTGAAGGCACGGAAGCCATCGGCGGCTTGCGGCGTGCTCTGCCAGGTCTCAATGAGCGCGTCGGGGACGGGGACCGAATCGCCGTCCAGTACGCGACCGCGTAGCCAGATGGCGCCGGTCGCGCCGGGGACGACCGCGAACGGCCCGTCGGGCCAGGGCAGCCCGATCGCGAAAAACGGACCGACGGTCTGGGACGGCGTGACGCCCTCAGCCATCGTCGTCCTCCTCTTCGAAGACGGTCGCCTGCGGTCCACGTAGGACGATGTCGAAGCGGTACCCCAGGGCCCAATCGGCCTCGGTCGTGTCGAGGTCGAATGCGGCGACCATCCGCTGCCGCGCCGCCTCGTCGCGGACGGCGTTGACGATGGGATCGAACGCCAAGAGTGGATCGCCGGGGAAGTACATCTGCGTGACGAGCCGCTGCACAAATGCGCGGCCGAAGACCGAGAAATGGATGTGCGCCGGACGCCAGGCGTTGTGGTGGTTCTGCCACGGATAGGCACCCGGCTTGATGGAGATGAAACGGTACCGGCCTTCGGGCCCGGTGACGATGCGTCCGGCGCCCGAGAAGTTCGGGTCCAGCGGTGCGGGGTGGCGATCAAGGTCGTGCCGGTACCGTCCGGCCGCGTTGGCCTGCCAGATTTCGACCAGCGTGCCGGAAACGGGGCGCCCGCTGCCGTCGAGTACCCGTCCGTGGACGATGATCCGCTCCCCGAGGGGCTCACCGGCATGCCGGCGGGTCAGGTCGGCGTCGAGGGCGCCGAAATCGCGCTCGCCGAGCATCGGTCCGGTCGTCTCGGTGACGGTGTGCGGGATCTCCAGCGGCGCCCGGTGCGGGGCCCGACGCCGGGACGAGCCGTACGCGGGCCAGTCCAGCGGCGGGTTGACCCGTTCCGTGTCGCGGGCGTAACCGCTCATGGGCGCTCCTTTCCGGAATCGCGCAGGGCCCGCAGGATACTCAGCTCGTCGGCGGTCGGCTCCTCGGTGACGACAAGGCTCGGGCTCACTGCGAGCGGCCAGCCGGTCGCCGCCCGTACGGCACCGACCTCGACGCCGGGGTGTACCGCCATGAGGGTCAGCTCCAATGTGGATGGATCCGGCTCGAGCCGGCCGAGGTCGGTGATGACGAGGACCGGACCGCGACCGCGCAGGCCGAGGCGCTCGCGGTACCCGGGGCCGTCGCCGTACCCGAGCGAGGTGATGAAATCGACCTGAGGCACGAACGCGCGGGTGGCGTGGCGGACGACGACGAAGACCTCGCCACACGACGCCGCGATCTCGGGAGCCCCACCGGCACCGGGCAGCCGGACCGACGGATGGTCATAGTCCCCGATGACCGTAGTGTTGATGTTGCCGAACCGGTCCAGCTGGGCGGCGCTGAGGAACCCCACGTCGACGCGTCCCGGCTGCAGCCAGTAGTTGAAGATCTCGGGAACGCTGACGACAGCGTCCGCTGTCGTCGCGAGCTCACCGTCTCCGATGGACAGTGGCGGCGTCGACGGTTTCGCACCGATCGTGCCCGACTCGTAAATGAGGGAGAGCGCACGATTATGCAGGCGCCTGGCCAGGTTCGCCGCGAGGCTGGGAAGACCGATGCCGACAAAGCATGAGGTGCTCCCGGTCAACGCACGCGCTGCGGCGATGCACATCATCTCGTCCGCGGTCCAGCTCACCGGGTCGCTCCACTCAGGACATTCTCGTTCAGCCAGGCGACGAACGTCTCCCGGTCGCGGCTGATCGCATCCCAGGCGCGGTAGTAGCCGTTGTCCCGGTCGTAGTACCCCTGCGCATAGGACGGGTACGCACCCCGCGGAGCTACTGCGACAGCGGTGAGTACGAACGACGGAAGCACCACGGCGCCAGGGCGCGGATCCAGCGTCTCGACCACCTCCTCGACGGTGGCCAACGAGCGCTTCGCGGCCAACACCGCCTCCTTCTGAACCCCCGTGATACCCCACATCTGCACGTTGCCGGCGGGGTCGGCGCGCTGGGCGTGGACGACCGTCACATCGGGGTTCAGCGCTGCGACCGCCGTCAGCACTTCGCCGGTGAACGGGCAGGTGATCGGTGCGATGCCCGGGGTATGGTGCGGCAGATCGGTGCCGACATAGCCACGCAGGACCGCGAAGGGCAGCCCGGACGCGCCGGCAACGTACCGGTTGGCCATGCCGGCATGGCTGTGCTCCTCGAGCCGGAGCGGCGCCGGCCAGGCGTTGTGAACCGCATCGCGAAAGCGGTGCAAGGAGCCGACCCCGGGGTTGCCACCCCACGAGAAGACGAGGGTTTTGGCACAGCCGGCCCCGATCATCTGGTCGTAGATGATGTCGGGTGTCATACGCACCAGCGTGAGGTCACGCCGGCCCTGCCTGATGATCTCGTGCCCGGCCGCGACCGGGATGAGGTGTGTGAAGCCCTCGAGCGCCACGATGTCGCCGTCGTGGATCAGAGCGCCGACGGCGTCGGCGAGACTCGTCACCTCCGCCACGCGTGCTCCCGATGTTCGCCATACGCACACACGTTCTCAATACGACCCAACGACCATAGGCACCTGCTCGGACCGCGTCAACCGCTACGACATCTGGGCGTACCCGTTCTAGGTTGGTGTGATGAGACCGCCGTATCGGGCCGACCACGTCGGGAGCCTGCTGCGTCCATCCGAGCTGCTCAAGGCCCGCGCCGACGCCGAGGCCGGGACTCTGACCGCCGATCAGCTGCGCGCCGCCGAGGACCGGGCGATCCATGCGGTCGTCGCGATGCAGCGTGACGTTGGGCTGCGCTCGGCCACCGATGGTGAGTTCCGGCGGACGTCGTGGCACATGGACTTCATCTACCGCCTCGGCGGAATCGACCCGACCACTAACAAGATCCAAGTGAGGTTCCACAACGCGCAGGGCGATCTGGAGTTCACGGCCGCGGCCTTGAGCGTGCACGCCCCGATCCGGCTGAACGAGCCCATCTTCGGCCAGGATTACATGTTCCTGCGGCGGACGGTCGGCCCCGATGTCACCGCGAAGCTGACCATCCCCTCGCCGTCCATGGTCCACTATCGCGGTGGCCCGGCCGCGATAGACCGGTCGGTCTACCCCACCGATGACGAGTTCTGGACCGACCTCTCGGCGGCGTACGCCGATCAGGTCCGTGCGGTCGCCGAGCTGGGCTGTACCTACCTGCAACTCGACGACACCAGCCTCGCATACCTCAACGACCCCGCCCAGCGGGCCGAGCTCCGGGCGCGTGGCGACGACGCCGACCATCAGCACCTGCGGTACATCAAGCAGATCAACGCCGCTCTTGACGGTCGGCCCGATGGCCTGACGGTCACGACACACATGTGCCGCGGAAACTACCGCTCGTCGTGGGCGGCCGAGGGTTCGTACGACTTCGTGGCCGAGGCGCTCTTCTCGGAGCTCGCGGTCGACGGCTTCTTCCTGGAGTACGACGACGAGCGCTCCGGTGGCTTCGCCCCACTTCGGTTCGTGCCGCCGGGCAAGAAGGTCGTCCTTGGACTCGTCACCACCAAGCGGGGGGCGCTCGAGTCCAAGGACACGCTCAAGCGTCGCATCGACGAAGCGGCCCGGTACGTGCCGATGGACCAGCTCTGCCTCTCGCCACAGTGTGGCTTTTCGTCCACAGTAGAGGGAAACGTGCTCACGTACGAGGAGCAGGTCGCGAAGCTGCGCCTGGTCGTCGAGACGGCGGCCGAGGTCTGGGGTGACGCGCTTGCCTAGAACGGCGGGGGCTGGCGCGTCGCGAGAGGCATTCGGCTGCATCTACCTGCCGGAACGGCGCCACGGAGCCTGTCGCACATTCTGGTTTCCTCTACGGCCACGTCACTCACGGGAATGCCCCGGCGACGGCGCCAGCCGGCATCTTATCCACATACTGGGAATCAATCGCAAGATCGCCGTCAGGGCACCAGAAGCGCCGCCACGCGTCGTTTCTGGCGTAGGAACAGTAATCTTCGACCGCCTATCCCGTCATGTGAGACGCAAACAACCTCTTTCACCAAGCTCCGGGCGTCGATCTCGCAACCGCATCACGTATGGCAGCCGTGATCCTTCAGCTGCACTCCAGCCCGTGAGCGCGCCGCCACCCGTGCTCGCGCGGTGAAGCTCGTGGGCGCTGAATTTGGCGACTTCGCAACTCTGGTGTGGTCACTTTCGGACCTTGCTCCGCTTGAGCTCGGAGGTCGCGTCGGGCTTGCGGTGATCTTCAAGCAGCGGAGCCCAGTCGGTGGAGGCCATCACGCGTAACTCACCGTCGATCGGCTCGGGACGAGTTCGCATCGCGTAGAGCAGCCCGAGCGTCCCCAACCAGACAGCACAGGCTCCCGCCATGTGGGCGCCGACGATCAACGGGGGCAGATTCGTCGCGTACTGGACGAAGCCGATGCCCGCTTGGGTCAGGATGATCGTTATCAGCCAACCCGCCCGTCGAGCCGCGGCCCGGGCTCCGACGGCCCGCAGGGCAAACCACGCTCCGATGCTCAGGCCGATCAGGAGAAAGACCAGGTCCGCGTGAACCTGGGCGACCGAGCCGGGGTCGAGCCCGGTCCGCGGAGCGGTGGCGTCGCCGGCGTGTGGGCCACTGCCGGTCACCACCGTTCCGGCGATGATCACCGCGCCGCTCGCGGCCGCCAGCGTCGCGACGAGGGCGCGGACCGGCGCCGGCACGAACGGCAGCCCAGGAGCGTCACCCTCCCGGGTGGCCGTCCAGAGTGCGTACGCGACCGCGATGATCCCGATGGTCAGCAGGAAGTGACCCGCGACCACCCAGGGGTTGAGATGGGTGAGGACCGTGATCCCGCCGACCACGGCCTGGATCGGGATGCTCAGCAGGACCACCATGGCGAGCCACACGACCGAGCGCCGCCGCCGTTGCAGCAGAGCAGAAAGCGCTCCGACCACGGCGATCGCGACCAGGACGCCGGTCAGCAGGCGGTTTCCGTACTCGATCTTGCCATGAATCCCCATCGCGGCTGTCGCGACATAAGACGTGTCGGTGCACCGCGGCCAGGTCGGACAGCCCAGCCCGGAGCCGGTCAGCCGGACGGCGCCGCCCGTGATCACCAGAGCTACGTTCGCGACGACGGAGGCCAGCGCGGCCCGCCTCAACGTGACCGGGCTGCGCAGAATGTCCAGAAGCCGGCGCACGCCGTTATGCTACGGCCGCCATGGCCAGCGGCCCTCCGCGACCCGCGCGCCCGAGTTCGGACAGACGGTCGGGACCGATCTCCGGTGGCGGCCTGGGCCGCGGCGACGGTTGAGAGTTGGATCACCGCAGAGCAGGTTTGCGTCCGTGTCGTGATTTACGTAACGTTGGTGTTGTGAAAACCCTCGGAGCTCGGTTTCCGGCTGCCGTCCCCACGGCGGGGGCGGGGGACAACCGTACCCGCGCGAGGGTCAAGGGACTGCTTCTCGCGCGGGGCAGCGCCACGGCCGCTGAGCTCGGCGACGCCATCGGACTGAGTCCGGCCGCGATCCGGCGTCACCTCGACGCGCTGCTGGCCGACGGTGAGGTCTCCGCGCGTGACCGGCATGTGCTCGGCCGGCGCGGGCGTGGCCGCCCAGCCAAGCTGTTCGCGCTGACCGACTCCGGTCGGCAGGACTGCGGTCAGCACACCTACGACGACTTGGCGAACGAGGCGCTGCGTTGGATCTCGCGTACCGGTGGCGAGGCGGCTGTCGCGGCCTTCGCCGAGCAGGTGGTCAGCGGCTTGGAGGACCGGTGCCGCAGCGCGACCCGGGCGGCCGGCGACGATCCGTTGGCCCGCGCGGAGGCGCTAGCGACGGCGCTATCCGCCGAGGGCTACGCCGCGTCGGCGTCGGCCATCGCCTCGGGCGGGCAGCTGTGCCAGCACCACTGCCCGGTGGCTCACGTCGCCGCCGAGTTCCCACAGCTCTGCGAGGCGGAGACGCAGGTGATCTCCCGCCTGGTGGGTACGCACGTACAGCGGCTCGCCACGATCGCCCACGGCGACGGGATCTGCACCACGCACATCCCCGACCCGCGCCGAACGACCCGGCCACCGGCCGGCCACGTGTCCGAACCAGAATCCACAGGTGAGAGGGTGCCGCGATGACCGAGCAGCAGACGAGGCCGTTCCCGGAGCCGACGACCGGCCCTACGACCGCGGAGCAGCTCGCCGTCCTCGGCCGCTACGAGTACGGCTGGGCCGACCTCGACACCGCCGGCGCCAACGCGCGCCGCGGACTCAACGAGGATGTCGTACGCGACATCTCGGCGAAGAAGCGCGAGCCGCAGTGGATGCTCGACCTGCGGCTCAAGGGGCTGCGCCTCTTCCACCGCAAGCCGATGCCGGTCTGGGGAGCCGACCTCTCCGGGATCGACTTCGACAACATTAAGTACTTCGTCCGGTCGACCGAGAAGCAGGCGGCGACCTGGGACGACCTGCCCGCCGACATCAAGAACACCTATGACCGGCTCGGGATTCCGGAAGCGGAAAAGCAAAGGCTCATCGCCGGCGTGGCCGCGCAATACGAAAGTGAGGTTGTTTACCACAAGATTCGCGAGGATCTGGAGCAGCAGGGTGTGCTCTTCCTCGACACCGACACCGGCCTGCGCGAGCACGAGGACATCTTCCGCGAGTACTTCAACACCGTGATCCCGGCCGGCGACAACAAGTTCGCTGCCTTGAACACGGCTGTCTGGAGTGGAGGGTCGTTCATCTACGTGCCGAAGGGCGTGCACGTGGAGATCCCGCTTCAGGCGTACTTCCGGATCAACACCGAGAACATGGGCCAGTTCGAGCGGACGCTCATCATCGTCGACGAGGGCGCCTACGTGCACTACGTCGAAGGCTGCACCGCGCCGATCTACTCCAGTGACTCGCTGCACTCGGCCGTCGTCGAGATCATCGTGCGCAAGGGTGCCCGCTGCCGCTACACGACCATTCAGAACTGGTCGAACAATGTGTACAACCTCGTCACCAAGCGGGCGGTCGCACACGAGGCGGCGACGATGGAGTGGATCGACGGCAACATCGGCTCCAAGGTGACGATGAAGTACCCGTCCGTCTACCTGATCGGAGAGCACGCCAAGGGCGAGGTGCTCTCGGTGGCGATGGCGGGCGAGGGACAGCATCAGGACGCCGGCGCGAAGATGGTCCACGCGGCGCCGAACACGTCCTCGACGATCATCTCCAAGTCGATCGCGCGGGGGGGTGGGCGTACCTCTTACCGAGGGCTGGTGCAGGTGCTGGACGGGTCCAGCCACAGCCGCTCCACGGTGAAGTGTGACGCGCTGCTGGTCGACACGATCTCGCGCTCCGACACGTACCCCTATGTGGACATCCGCGAGGACGACGTCTCGATGGGGCACGAGGCGACCGTCTCCAAGGTGAGCGAGGACCAGCTGTTCTATCTGATGAGCCGGGGCCTCACCGAGGACGAGGCGATGGCGATGATCGTGCGCGGCTTCATCGAGCCGATCGCCAAGGAACTGCCCATGGAGTACGCGCTGGAGCTCAACCGGCTGATCGAGATGCAGATGGAGGGCGCCGTCGGATGAGCGAGACCACCCTCGTCCCACCCAAGACCAAGTCTCAGCTGCTCCGCTCGTACGATGTCGCCGACTTTCCCGCGCTCACCGGGCGGGAGGAGGAGTGGCGGTTCACCCCGCTCAAGCGGCTGCGGGGCCTGGCCACGGCGTCCACAGGAGACGGTGCGGCCCCCAGGTACGAGTACGCCGCCGTACCCCCCGGCGTCAACATCTCCATTGTGGAGCGTGACGACAAGCGGATCGGCAGCGCTCTGGTTCCGTTCGACCGGGTGAGCGCGCTCGCCATCGGCGCGGTCAAGCAGGCGCTCGTCGTATCGGTCGCCGGCGAGGCGGCCGTGGCGGAGCCGGTCGAGGTGGTACTCGTCGGCACCGGGGCACACGCGCACGCGTACGGGCACACCATCATCGAGCTGGGTGAGCTCTCCGAAGCGACGATGGTGCTGGAGCAGACCGGTTCGGCGACCCTCGCCGACAACGTCGAGGTGCTGATCGCCGACGGCGCGCGGCTGACCCTCGTGACCGTCTCCGACTGGGCCGCCGACACGGTGCAGCTGCAGCACCTCAAGTTCCGGCTAGGCCGGGACGCTCGCTTGCTGCACATCCAGGTTTCCCTCGGTGGGGATCTGCTGCGGCAGTACACGAGCGTCGACTACACCGGCCGGGGTGGCGATGCCGAGCTGTACGGGCTGTACTTCGCCGATGCTGGGCAGCACTTCGAGCATCGCTTGCTGGTCGACCACTCCGTGCCGGACTGCCGGTCCTATGTGGGCTACCGCGGGGCATTGCAGGGCGCCGACGCCCGTACGATCTGGGTCGGCGATGTCCTCATCCGGGCCGAGGCGACCGGAACCGATACGTACGAGTGGAACCGGAACCTGGTCCTGACCGACGGGGCCCGGGCCGACTCGGTACCGAACCTCGAGATCGAGACCGGCGAGGTGATCGGCGCCGGCCACGCGAGCGCGACCGGACGCTTCGACGATGAGCAGCTGTTCTACCTCATGTCGCGAGGTATCACCGAGACCGAGGCCCGCCGGCTGGTCGTCCGCGGCTTCTTCGCCGAGCTGCTCGCCAAGATCCCGGTGGTAGGGCTGCGCGATCGCCTCGGCGCTCGGATCGAGGCTCGGCTGGAGGAGAACGCATGAACCGCGATGCCACGTACGTGAAGGTGTGCGCGACCGGCGAGGTCGCCCCCGGTGAGGTCATCGCGGCCGAGGTCAACGGGGTCCGGCTAGCCATTGTCCACTGTGGAGACGGTGAGTTCCGGGCCGTGTACGACGAGTGCTCGCACGCCCAGATCGCACTGTCCGAGGGCGAGGTGGACGACTGCACGATCGAGTGCTGGCTGCACGGCTCGCGGTTCGACCTGCGCACGGGCCAGCCGACGGGACTGCCCGCGACCGAGCCGGTTCCGATCTACCCCGTCGAGGTCCACGACGGTGACATCTACGTGAGTCTTGTTCCGAGCAATGGAGTTGAAGAGCCGTGAGCGTCCTCGACATCAGTGACCTGCACGTCGCCGTCAAGCTGCCTGACGGTGGCCGCAAGCCGATCCTGGCCGGCGTCGAGCTGACCGTACGGGCGGGCCAGACGCACGCCGTCATGGGGCCCAACGGTTCTGGGAAGTCCACATTGGCCTATGCGGTCGCCGGCCACCCCAAGTACGAGATCACCCGGGGCACCGTAACCCTCGACGGCCGGGATGTGCTCACGATGAAGGTCGATGAGCGGGCCCGGGCCGGGCTCTTCCTGGCGATGCAGTACCCGGTCGAGGTGCCCGGCGTCAGCGTGGCCAACTTCCTCCGTACGGCGAAGACCGCGGTTGACGGGGAGGCGCCGAAGCTACGCACCTGGGGCAATGAGCTCAAGGACGCGATGGAGCGCCTCGGCATGGATCCGGCCTTCGCCCAGCGCAACGTCAACGAGGGCTTCTCCGGCGGCGAGAAGAAGCGGAATGAGATCGTCCAGTTGGAACTGCTCAAGCCGAAGATCGCCATCCTGGACGAGACCGACTCCGGCCTCGATATCGACGCCCTGCGGGTTGTCTCCGAGGGCGTGAACCGGGTCCGGTCGACGGGGACGACCGGCATCCTTCTCATCACGCACTACACGCGGATCCTGCGGTACGTGCAGCCCGACTTCGTCCACGTCTTCGTTGGCGGTCGCATCGTCGAGGAGGGCGGGCCGGAGCTGGCCCAACAGCTCGAAGAGTCCGGGTACGAGCGCTACCTCGCCGCCGCGTAAGGGGGTTACCGTGGCCACCACACCGATCGTGATCCCCCCGGGCATGCCGCAGTATGGCGACATGCCACGACTCGACGTGGACAAGATCCGGGCCGACTTCCCCATCCTCGACCGCGAGGTGAACGGGCATCCCCTCGTCTACCTGGACTCGGGCAACACGTCGCAGAAGCCACGCCACGTGATCGATGCGATGCGCGAGCACCTGGAATACCATAACGCGAACGTGGCGCGCTCGGTGCACACGCTCGGGACTGAGTCGACCACAGCCTACGAGGGCGCCCGGGCCAAGGTGGCCGGCTTCATCGGCGCCCGCTCGGCCGACGAGGTCGTCTTCACGAAGAACTCGACCGAGGCGATCAACCTGGTGGCGTACACGATCCTGGGAGCGAGTCTCACGAAGGGCAGCGATCCCCGGTTCATGCTCGGGCCGGGCGACGAGATCGTCATCTCCGAGATGGAGCACCACTCGAACATCGTGCCGTGGCAACTCCTCTGTGAGCGGACGGGTGCCACGCTGCGCTGGTTCGGAATCACCGACGAGGGACGACTCGACGAGTCCACTGTGGAGACGGTCATCAACGAGCGGACCAAGCTCGTCTCGATCGTGCTGGTCTCCAACATTCTCGGTACCGCAAATGCCACCAACCGGATCCGGACCCGGTGCCGGGAGGTCGGGGCGTTGTTCATGCTCGACGCCTCGCAGGCGGTGCCGCATCGCCCGGTTGACGTGCTCGACTACGACGTCGACTTCATGGCCTTCACCGGTCACAAGATGCTCGGTCCGACCGGGATCGGTGTCCTCTATGGACGTAAGGAGCTGCTCACCGCCATGCCGCCGTTCCTCGGCGGCGGCTCGATGATCGAGACAGTCCGGATGGAAGGGTCGACGTTCCTTCCGCCTCCGGCCCGGTTCGAGGCCGGAACGCCGCCGATCGTCGAGGCGGTCGGTCTCGGCGCCGCGGTCGACTACCTCAGCACGGTCGGCATGGACGCCATCGCCTGGCACGAGAAGGAACTCGCCACGTACGCCCTCGAAGGGCTGCAGAGCGTGCCGGGCCTGCGCGTATTCGGTCCGCGCACGGCGATCGGGCGAGGGGCCACCATCTCGTTCGATCTGGCCGGGATCCACCCGCACGATGTGGGCCAGGTGCTGGACTCGCAGGGCGTCGAGGTGCGGGTCGGCCACCATTGCGCCCGGCCGACCTGTGCCCGGTTCGGCGTGGCCGCGATGACCCGGGCGTCGTTCTACCTGTACAACACGACCGACGAGGTCGATGCGCTGGTCCGGGCCTTGGAGAAGGTACGGGGGGTGTTCGACTGATGCAGCTGGACAACCTCTACCAGGAGATCATCCTGGACCACTACAAGAAGCCGCGTGGACGAGGTCTCCGGGAGCCGTACAGCGCCCAGGCCCACCACGTGAACCCGACCTGCGGCGACGAGGTCGATGTTCGGGTGCACCTGGTCGATGGGAAGGTCGTCGACCTGTCGTACGAGGGCCTGGGCTGTTCGATCAGTCAGGCGTCGGCCAGCGTGCTGCACGAGGTGATGCTAGGCCGGAGTGTCGACGATGCACTGTCGCGTGTGGACGCGTTCACGGCGATGATCGCCGGGCGGGGTGAGGTTCAGGGGGACGAGTCGGTGCTGGAGGACGGCATCGCGTTTGCCGGAGTCGCAAAGTACCCGGCCCGGGTAAAGTGCGCGCTACTGTCGTGGATGGCGTTCAAGGACGCGACGGCGCAAGCTGTCGCCAGGGAAGGGGTGGCGCCGTGAGCGAGCGCGGAGGCGAGCAAGCATGAGCGGAGAGACTGTCGCGAAGGCCTCGGTGGAGGACATCGAGGAGGCCATGCGGGACGTGGTCGACCCCGAGCTGGGGATCAACGTCGTCGATCTGGGACTCGTGTACGGCGTCCACGTAGACGACGACAACGTGGCCACCCTGGACATGACCCTTACCTCGGCAGCCTGCCCGCTCACCGACGTCATCGAGGACCAGGCGCGCTCGGCGCTGATGACCGGCCCGGGCGGCGGCATCGTCCACGATTTCCGGATCAACTGGGTGTGGTTGCCGCCGTGGGGGCCTGACAAGATCACCGACGCAGGGCGGGAACAGCTGCGGTCGTTGGGCTTCAACGTCTGAAACCGTTGGCCTGGACAGTTTACTGATGCGTCCCGCGTGGACGGGCGTCCCTGCTAATACGGTGCTCGATCGTTCAGTTGGGGGCCACATGTCGAGAACGGCCAAGAATCCGGTGATCGGAGTGGACGTCGGCGGCAGCGGCATCAAGGGCGCCCCGGTCGACATCGTCAACGGCATCCTGGTCGCCGAGCGGATCCGTATCCCGACGCCCACGCCCGCGAAGCCGGACGCCCTGGCCACGGTTGTCGCGCAGGTTGTGGACGCCGTCGGCGTCCCCGGTCCGATCGGACTCACACTGCCCTCGGTGGTCCGCGGAGGGATCGTCCGGACCGCGGCCAACATCGACCAGAGTTGGATCGGTGTGGACGCGGCCGCCCTGTTCCACGACGTGACGGGTCGGACGGTCACCGTGCTCAATGACGCCGACGCCGCCGGCCTGGCGGAGATGCGCCACGGCGCCGGCGTGGGGCGGAACGGCACCGTCGTCATGGTGACGCTCGGAACCGGGATCGGCAGCGCGGTGTTCGTCAACGGGGTCCTCGTCCCCAATACCGAACTCGGTCACATCAACCTGCATGACGGTGACGCCGAGGACTGGGCGGCGGCCGAGGTCCGGGAGCGCGAGGACCTCTCCTGGAAGGAGTACGCGCACCGGCTGGAGGAGTACCTGGACCTGCTCCACCGGCTGCTCTGGCCGGATCTGATCATCATCGGTGGCGGGGTGAGCAAGCGGGCCGACAAGTTCCTCCCGCTCGTCCACGTCGACGCCGAGGTCGTCCCGGCACGAATGCAGAACGAGGCCGGGATCATCGGCGCGGCCATGTCGGCTCGCGCCTGGGCGGCATGAGGGCACAGCCGGGTCCGTAAACCGGTCGCCGCAAGCACTCGGATGCCGCAGAATCGGTGACCGTGACCCGTATCCGAGCCCCTCGTACACCGTCCGCCCCGGCGGAGGGAGTGCGGCGACAGCAGGCGGCTCCGGTGCCGGGTCGTGTCCCGTCACCACGGTGACCGGGGCACTCGTCGCGGGGGTGCTCGCCGGGTACGGGGTCGCCGTGCCGGTCGGGGCCATCGCCGCGCTCATCGTGAGCCTCACCGCCCGTACGTCGTTGACGGTCGGGGCGTCGGCGGCCATGGGGGTGGCCACCGCGGACGGGCTGTACGCATTGACGGCAGTCGTCGCAGGCACGGCGCTGGCCCGGCTGATCGAGCCGATCGCGACTCCGCTGCGCTGGGTCGCCGCCACCGTACTCCTCGGTCTCGCCGTCCGTACGGCGGCCGCCGCCGTACGCCATCACCGAGAAGGCGCGACACCGAAGACCGCGGGCGGACTGGGTACGCCTCGGCGGGCGTACTTTGGCCTGTTGGGCCTGACTCTGCTCAACCCCGCCACCGTTGTCTACTTTGGAGCGCTGGTGTTCGGGCGTCAGTCGTCGGACGGGCTCGGCGCGGGCGGCGCCGTGGCATTTGTGCTCGGCGCGTTCGCGGCCTCGGCCAGTTGGCAACTGCTGCTCGCCGGCGGCGGGACCATCGTGGGGCGGGCGCTGACCGGCCCTCGTGGACGGTTGGCGACAGCTCTTGTGTCGAGTGCCGTGATCGCGGCGCTTGCGGTGGCGTTGCTGGTCGCCCGCGGCTAGAGGTGCTTGGACGCCTCCCGAACGGACAAGGGTGAGAGGCGGTCTCCGGACGCGGCCAGGAATGAACGTACGGCGCCCGGATCGGTCCGCGCGTACTGTCGAAGTGCCCACCCGATCGCCTTGCGGATGAAGAAGTCCCGATGGCCGGCCTGGGTCAGGCAGTACTGGAACAGCCGTGGTGCGTCGGTGGCCTGCTTGTACGTCAACTGGTGCAGGATCGCCGCCCGCGCGAGCCAGATGTTGTCGTCCATGACCCATTCGTCCATCGTGGAGACCAAGGTCGGGTCTCGGCGTACCAGCGGGCCCACGGTGCCCGCGGCCAAGGTGTCGACCGTGTCCCACCACGACCTGGTCGTGATGAGGCGGCCGAGCGTACCGAGCATGCGTGGCGAGCAGGCTCCGACGTACCGGCGCAGTAGACCGCACGCGAAGTACTGGTACTCGCGCTCCGGCAGCCGCCAGCAGGCGTCGGCCACGTCGCGCAGATCGGCCTCGTCCGGCTTGTCGATGCCGGCCAGCACCCGCCGCGAGAGCGGTATCCGCTGCGGGTTAGGGATCCCGAGGAAGACGAACTGGTTACGCATGTACGCGGCCGCGGAGACCGCCCGCACCGGATCGGCCGCCTCCGGGTACACGCTGGTGAGTCGTTCGACGATCGTGGTAGCCAGCGGGGTCACGCGGCTCAGGATGGCAGACTTCTGGTCATGGCGCGGAATCGGCCGGCCGCCGGCGGTGGGCGCTGGGTCGAGGTGGATCCGGCCCGTCTGGCCCGGTGGCTCGACGGCTTCGCCGAACGACACGGGCCGGTGGAACAGGCGCCGGGCAGGGCGTTGTGCCTGACCGGAGCGGACGGTGCCACGGCTGAGTTTCATCCACCGCCCGGTGTCGCCGCCGAGTCGCGGGTGGACGCGTTCGTCGCGGCCGCCACACAGCCCCGCCGACTCGGGCTGCTGATCGCCCGACAGGGCGCGGTGGCGGTTGGCGTCGCCGACGGCGACCGGCTGGTTTCCTCCAAAGTGGACTCGTCCTATGTGCAGAGTCGGACTGCCGCCGGCGGCTGGTCACAGCAGCGGTTCGCCCGGCGCCGGGCCAACCAGGCGAGGGCGGCCGCGGAGTCGGCCGCCGACATCGCGGTACGCCTGCTCGCCACCGAATCGGGGCGCCTCGACGCGGTCGTCACGGGCGGGGATAGGCGAACGGTCGACCTGATCCTGGCCGACGCCCGGCTGGCCGCGGTGGCCGCCTTGCGCGCCGAGCGGTTCCTTGACGTGGGGGAGCCACGGCTGGCGACCCTCGAACAGGCGCTGGTCCGCGCCCGGGCAGTCCTTATCCGTGTGCAGGACGCTGCGGTTACCCCGACATAAGGGTCAGGAGAAGGTGGTGCATGACTTGGCGTTGCCGCTGGTGTATCCGGTGTTGAACCATCGTTCGCGCTGAGCCGACGAGCCGTGCGTCCAGGATGACTCGTCCACACCGCCGCCCATCTTCTTCTGGATGGCGTCATCGCCCACCGCGCCGGCGGCGTCCATCGCCTGCTTGACGTCGGCAGCGGTCACTGAGGTGAAAATGGGCTGGCCGTTGGCGGCCCTCGTCTCGGTGGCGTGCTTGGCCCAGACCCCGGCGTAACAGTCTGCCTGCAGCTCCAGCTTGACGGAGAGGGCGTTCTGGTTGGCCGGGTCGCGCTGCATCTGGCGCTGCACGTCGGCCAGGGTGCCCAACAGATCCTGCACGTGGTGGCCGTACTCATGGGCCAGCACGTAGGGCTGGGCGAACTGACCCGGCGCGCCGAACCGGTTAGCCAGCTCGTCCCAGAACGAGGTGTCAAGATAGACGGTGTTGTCGCTCGAGCAGTAGAACGGCCCGACCCCGCTGTCGGCCTGGCCGCAGCCCGTATCGACCGCGCCGCTGAAGTACGTTGTGACGGCCTTCTGGTACTGGACGCCGAAGGTCTGTGGCAGCGCCTTCTGCCAGTAGTTCTGGATCGAGTTGACGTACAGTGCGTCCCGGCACTTGACATCGTTCAGGCGGTCGGGGTTGGCGGTCGTGCAATTGACCGGCTGTCCCGCGTCGCCTCCGCCGAAGAGGGCGTTTCCGCCGATGACGCCGCCGGCCACCAGCAGCGCGAGCACGATGAGTCCGATGATGCCGCCGCCGCCCCCGATCGGCAGCCCCCGCAACCCGCCGCCCCCACCCGAGCCGACATCCCGGACCTGGCTGGTATCGATCGACGCGTTCTCATTCAGTGACATCGCGACGCTCCTCCGGGATGGTGGTCTTCGTCTCAGCGGTACCCGACGATCTAGATCGGTAAGCAAACTTGATGGGAGCACAGACCTCGATCGCTTTCCCAACGGTTCGCCGGGTGCGGCCGGCTCGGTGCGCTCGGATCGAACCAGAGGCGTCATTGGGTACAATGTTCCGGTGGTGCGCTGCGAAGGCTGATCCGCCTCGCGCCGACCGCGACTGAGCCGTACGAATCCGGTACGGGCGAAGGCGGCCGGCGTGGATGCATGCCCTGATCCAGCCTTCGACCCCCGAGAGTGAGAGCCACGATGATCAACGCGACCGGCCTGGAGCTGCGCGCCGGTTCCCGCATCCTGCTCGCTCAGGCCAACCTACGGGTGCAGCCAGGTGACCGGATCGGCCTCGTCGGCCGCAACGGCGCCGGCAAGACCACGACGCTCAAGGTGCTGGCCGGCGAGGGCAGCCCGTACGCGGGTCAGGTCGAGCGGCGCGGGCCGGTGGGGTACCTCCCGCAGGATCCCCGCACCGGCGATCTCGACATCACCGCGCGCGACCGGGTGCTCTCCGCCCGCGGCCTCGATGGACTGCTGGCCGAGATGAACAAGCTCGAATCCCTGCTCGCCGAGGATCCGGCCGACCGGACCGTACGTCGGTACGGCGCCCTCGAAGAGCAGTTCGCTGCACTGGGCGGGTACGCGGCCGAGGCGGACGCCGCTCGGATCTGCTCGAACCTCGGTCTGCCCGAGCGGGTGCTCGGCCAAGCGTTGGGCACACTATCCGGTGGTCAGCGGCGGCGCATCGAGCTGGCCCGGATCCTGTTCGCGGAGGCGAGTGACGCGACCGGCGGGACGCTGCTCCTCGACGAGCCCACGAACCACCTCGACGCCGACTCGATCACCTGGCTGCGCGCCTTCCTCTCCGGCTACAAGGGTGGCCTCATCGTCATCTCCCACGACGTGTCTCTGCTCGAAGCCGTCGTGAACCGGGTCTGGTACCTCGACGCCAACAGGTCCACAGTGGACATGTATAGCCTCGGCTGGCGGGCCTACCTCGATCAGCGGGAGACCGACGAACGCCGCCGTCGCCGCGAGCGGGCGAACGCGGAGAAGAAGGCCGGAGCCCTGATGGCGCAGGCCGACAAGATGCGGGCGAAGGCCACCAAGACGATCGCCGCTCAGAACATGGCCCGCCGGGCGGAACGCATGCTCGCCGGTCTGGAGGAGGTACGTGCGACCGACAAGGTAGCAAAGGTGCGCTTCCCCACTCCGGCGGCGTGCGGGAAGACTCCGCTCACCGCGAGCGCGCTGTCCAAGTCGTATGGCTCGCTGGAGGTCTTCACCGACGTGGACGTCGCCGTGGACCGTGGCTCGCGGGTGGCCATCCTCGGGCTCAACGGTGCCGGGAAGACGACGCTGCTGCGCATGCTCGCCGGCCTGCTCGAACCGGACACCGGCCAGGTCGTACCCGGGCACGGGCTGCGGATCGGCTACTACGCACAGGAGCACGAGACCCTCGACGTCGACCGGACGCTCCTGGAGCACATGCGGGCGGCCGCTCCGGAGCAGACCGACACCGACCTCCGCAAGGTTCTCGGAGCCTTCCTGTTCACCGGAGACGACGTGAAGAAGACAGCCGGGGTGCTCTCGGGTGGTGAGAAGACGCGGCTGGCCCTCGCAACACTGGTCTGCTCCGGGGCGAACGTGCTGTTGCTGGACGAGCCGACGAACAACCTCGATCCGGTCAGCCGGGAGCAGGTACTCGACGCGATCGCCCGCTACCCGGGCGCGATCGTGCTGGTGACCCACGATCCCGGCGCGGTCCAGGCGCTCAAGCCCGACCGGGCGATCCTGCTCCCCGATGGTGTTGAGGACGCGTGGAGCGACGACCTGCTCGAGCTGGTGGAGCTGGCCTGACCCCCGAGCCGACAGCGAGTGAGAATCGCAGGGCCGCTAAGCCCGAGGATCGGAGCGAGCGCGGAGGCGAGCAGCGTGGCCCGGGTCACCAGGGCGTGGCGAGTACGGCCTCCACGACGATCGCGGTCACCGCGCCGACTCCGACGAGCAGGTCGGGACTGCGCGAGATCGCGCCGCCCTGAACGGCCGGGGCGACGGCGGCGACCGTGAGCCAAGGGAAGAACGGCAGCCAGGCCGCCTCGGCGCCGCCACGCGCGAGTCCGAAGACGAGGGAGAACGCGATCGCGACCCCCGCTCCCACCAGGAACGGCCAGCCGGGCGTGTTGCGGATGCGGCGGGCGCTTCGGATCAGCGGCGGCCCGGCGGCGAGGATCAACACGACCAGGCCGATTCCGCCCCACCACGCGGCCGACCGGTGCGGCTCGATCCGGGCGGCGTAGTCCGCCCTTGACGCGAGCAGGCCATCGATCCAACTGAAGCCTGCCAGCTCGACCAGGACTATCGGTATGAGAGCGCCCAGCCCGGTGGCGAGGTTGAGGAAGGCCCGCCGCCGGGCGAAGTAGAGGCACACCACCGACAGGCCGAGCCACGGCGCGGCGTACGAGAAGAGGGCGGCGACGCCGAGGGTGATGCCGCCCGCGAGGGCCCATAGTCCCGCCCGCCAACCGGCGCGTGCCGGGTCGCTGGCCCGCACGCCCATCGCCACCATGGCCGCGCCCAGAACCGCCACGATCGCATCGACCGAGACCGCAATCCACACCGCATAGGCCGCGAGCACGAGGACGGGGGCGTACCGCCGGGCCGCGACCTCGCCGCACACCCCCCGTACGGCGGAGAGCACGAGCGGGACGGTGAGTGCCCCCAGGCCACAGATGAGCAGCCCCAGGCTGAGCCGGTCGGTCAGGCCCACCTTGTGCAGCGCCCAGAGCAGCAGCACCGGTCCGGGTGGATGCCCACGCGCCGCGGTCGAGTGCTGGGCCGCGTCGGCCGTGAACCTACGCAGGAAGGCGAGCGCACTGTCGCCGACGGTTGGTACGTCGGTGAGGTAGTTGTCGGTCGACCACAGCGACCGGGTGAGCCCCGCGGCGCCGTCAACGAACGCCAGTGCTACGGACCAGATCAGGGTCGCCGCCCAACCGGCCGCCAACAGCGTACGGAAGCGGAGCCGGTCGAGCAGCCCGCGATGCGCGGCGATCAGGACGGCGGTCGCCCAGGCCGGGGCGAGCACGGTGGCGAAGCCCAGGTTGAACCGGTACGAGCCGAGGAACGGCGCCGAGCGGGTGCCCAGCGCCGCGCCGCCACGGACCGCGAGAGCCGTCAGGCCCAGTCCGATACCGCTGAGCACGAGCCAGATCAGCAGATCTGTACCCTGCCGGTCCTCGGGCGGCGCATGAGCGGTGGCCACGGGCAGACACGGTAACGGTCGGCAACCGCCGGCACGGCGCTCGGGCCGCCGGCAACTTCATTAACGCTTCGTCGGGATTGAAATGATGTCTAGCGCATGATCGACGAAGACGGTCTAATAGGTGAGACCGGGAACATCGCTTCACAGGACGCGGTGTTCCACCAAAACCGCCCATGTAGGACGTGAGGGAATTTCGAGATGGCAGCCAGCACGACAGCCACGACCACCGAGAAGGGGCGCCGGATCGTCGGAGCGGAGCGGGCTACGCTCGCGAAGGACTTGGTCAAGCGCTATACGTCAGGTGAGAGCATTCGCGCTCTTGCATCTTCTACTGGCCGCTCGTACGGCTTCGTCCACCGGGTTCTGACCGAATCCGGGGTTCAGCTGCGGCAGCGGGGAGGCGCGCGGCGACGCAAGAAGGCGTCGTGAAATCCGGGTCGATTGAGCACAGCGAACTGCGGGGGACTGGGTTGAACGACCCAGGGATACACCTGGACCGTGATGGGCCGGTCGCGACGGTGACGTTGTGCCGGCCCCACGTCCTGAATGCACAGACTCCTGCTATGTGGGAGGCGCTCGGGCAGGTCGGGCGGGAACTGCCGGGCGATGTCCGAATCGTTGTGGTACGCGGCGCGGGGCGGGCCTTCTCCACCGGCCTGGATCTGACGGCGTCGAGCGATCCCGCCAACGAATCCAACTTCTCGGCAATGGCGTCGCTCGACGACGATGCCGCCTCCACCCGCATCGCGGGCTTCCAAGCCGCGTTCGACTGGCTACGCCGGCCGGATCTGGTCAGCATCGCGGCCGTGCGCGGACACGCCATCGGTGCCGGATTCCAGCTGGCGCTCGCCTGCGACCTGCGGGTGCTGGCCGAGGATGCACAGTTCACGATGGCCGAGATCTCGTTGGGTCTGGTACCCGACCTCGGCGGGACGAAGCGGCTGGTGGAACTCGTCGGTTACGGCCGTGCGATGGACATCTGCCTCACCGGTCGCCGGATCGACGCCGCCGAATCGGATCGGCTGGGCCTGGCCACCGCCGTCGTCCCGGTCACCGAGCTGGACCAGGCGGTTGACGATCTCGTGGCCCAACTGCTTGCCCCGCCGCGGCCCGCAGTCGTCGAGATCAAGGCGTTGTTGGCGGCCGCGAGCGGACGGGACTACCCGGCTCAGGAGGCGGCCGAGCGGGAGGCTCAGATCCGGCGGATCCGCGACCTCGTCGGCCAGGGGGACTGAGCCGACGCGTTTAAGCCCGGACACGTACTGCCTGCGATGACGGGTGGAGTCCGCCCTGCGCGAACATGGAAGATCCACCTGACCGGCGGGGTTGTCAGAGTCGGAGCCTAGGGTTTGCGGTGGAGGTGGTGGCGTGGGCCATCCGATGTACGCGGGCTGGGGAGCCATGCGCTCGGCGCACCGGCGAGACGAGCTGGCCGGCCGGACAGTCGGCCGTGCTACGGCGCTGCGGGTGTTGCGCTTTGCCCGGCCGTTCTACGGTCTCATCGCCGTGTTCCTCGTCATCGTCGTCGTGGACTCGATCATCGGCGTAGCGACGCCGGTTCTCGCCGGCAACGTGATCAACACGATCACCCGCGGTGGGCCGGAAGCCGCCTCGATCGTCGTCCGGATCGCGCTGCTCATCGCGGGTCTGGCCGTTGTCGACGCGGCACTCTCGGTCGGTCAGCGGTATTTCTCCGCCCGCATCGGCGAAGGCGTGATCTACGACCTGCGGACGAAGGTGTACGACCACGTTCAACGGATGCCCCTGCAGTTCTTCACCCGTACCCAGACCGGGGCCCTCGTCAGCCGCCTCAACTCTGACGTCATGGGTGCGCAGCAGGCCTTCACGTCGACCCTCTCCGGAACCGTGGGCAACATCATCTCACTGATCCTCACGGCCGGCGTGATGCTGTCGCTGTCCTGGCAGGTCACCGTCATCGCTCTCGCTCTGGTGCCCGCGTTCCTGCTGCCGGCCCGGGTCGTCGGTCGCCGACTGGCGGCGATCACCCGCGAGTCGTACCAGCTCGACGCGACCATGAGCGCCACGATGACCGAGCGGTTCGGGGTAGCAGGCGCATTGCTCGTCAAGCTCTTCGGTCGGCCCGAAGCGGAGTCCGCCCGCTTCGCCGGTCGGGCGGCGCGGGTACGCGATATCGGGGTCCAGCAGGCGATGTACGGCACCAGTTTCCTGGTCGGAATGACGCTCATTGCCGCTCTGGCCCAGGCCCTCACGTACGGACTGGGCGGGTCGCTGGCCGCGAACGGGACCATCCAGGCCGGTACGGTTGTGACCCTCGCGCTGCTGCTGACCAGGGTTTACGGCCCGATCACCGCCTTGTCCAACGTGCGGGTCAACGTGATGAGTGCGCTGGTGTCCTTCGAGCGCGTCTTCGAGGTGCTCGACCTTGCGCCGGCCATCACCGAGAAGTCGGACGGACTGGCCGTGCCGAAGGGCGCGTCCAAGGTGGAGTTCCGTGATGTGGTCTTCCGGTATCCCTCAGCCGCCGAGGTCTCCCTCGCCTCACTCGAGGACGTGGCCGTTCTCGACCGCACGATAACCGAACCGGTGCTGCGCGGCGTCTCGTTCACCGTCGAACCCGGCCAGCTGGTCGCGCTGGTCGGGCCGTCCGGGGCGGGCAAGTCGACCACCGCGATGCTGGTTCCGCGGGTGTACGACGTTACGTCCGGCGCCGTGCTCGTCGGCGGCATCGACGTACGGGACGCGACGCTGGAGTCGTTACGTGACACCATCGGCGTGGTCACCCAGGACGCCCACCTCTTCCACGAGACGATCGCGGAGAATCTCCGGTACGCCAAGCCCGACGCGACCGACGACGAGCTGTGGAGAGCGCTGGGGCGGGCGCAGATCGTTGAGCTGGTCCGCAACCTTCCCGACGGTCTTGCCACCGTCGTCGGCGAGCGAGGTTACCGGTTCTCCGGCGGTGAGAAGCAGCGCATCGCGATCGCCCGTCTGCTGCTGAAGGCCCCCTCAATCGTGATCCTCGACGAGGCGACGGCGCACCTCGACAGTGAGTCCGAGGCAGCCGTGCAGCGCGCCCTCACTGAGGCATTGCATGGGCGAACCGCCCTGGTTATCGCCCACCGGCTCTCGACGATCCGCGACGCCGACCGCATCGTGGTGCTGGACGAGGGTCAGGTCGTCGAACGGGGTACGCACGACGAACTGATCGCGGCCGGAGGTCTCTACGCGGAGTTGTACCGGACGCAGTTCGCTCTGGCCGATCCGTCGGCGTTGAACGGTTCGCCGGTCGACGGGGCCGAGGACCTGGTCGATCCGGAGGTGCTCAGGGCAGGAACCGCTCCCGCCGCGGCCGCCGCCTCAGCCGTCGCCGATCCGGTGCTGCCTGCGCTGGCCGGCGTCGAGTCGATCGACGAGCTTCCCGGAATGGTGCCGCCACGAGCTCGATGATCGGCGTCGTCCGAACAATCCGGCCGTCTGAGGGCACTTTCGTTCGGACGGTGCCGATCACCAGCCACTCGCGGCACGGACGGCGCCGAGCCAACAGCGGCCCGATGAGAACTTGCGGTTGACCTTACGTCAACTCGTACCGTATGTACGGTGAGCGCGGATAGCTGGCCGACGGCGCAGGTCGCCCGGATGTCGAAGGTGACATCCCGGACACTTCGCCACTACGACCGGATCGGGTTGCTGCGACCGGCCTGGGTCGCCGGCGGCGGCGTGCGGTACTACCAGCACGAACAGCTGCTTCGGCTGCAGCAGATCCTCGTCCTGCGCGACCTTGGCCTCCCGCTGGACGCGATCGCGTCCGTGGTCAATGACGGCGGTGACGAGGTCGACCAGCTACGTCGGCACCACCGCTGGCTGATCGAGGAGAGGGACCGGTTCGCCCGACTCGCCGAGACGGTGCGGGACACCATCGAGAAACTGGAAGGTGGCGAAACGATGCGACCTGAGGAGCTGTTCGAGAACTTCGACGCGGCCAAACAGGAGCGGTACGAGGCGGAGCTTCTCGGAAGATACGGCGAGGGCATCGCTCGCCACGTCGAGCAGAGCAGGCAACGCATACGTCGCTGGACGAAGGCGGACGCGGCCCGGATCCAGGACGACTGGGCCCGTTTCCTGCGCGCCCTGGCGCGTCACATCGAGGAGGGCCGCGCGGCGGACGATCAGGCAGTGCAGGAGACGGTCGCGGGGCACTACCGATGGGTATGCAACTTCTGGACGCCCAACCGGAAGTCCTACCCGGGATTGGGTCAGCTCTATGTGGACAGTCCGGAGTTCCGGGTCCAGTTCGACGCTATCGACCTGCGGCTGGCGGAGTACCTGCAGGAGGCGATGACGGCGTACGCCGAGGCGAACCTCTGAAGGTCAGCCCGCGTAGGAGCTTCCGGTCCGCCGGACCGCACCCTCGACGAGGTCGAGCACCTGCTCCAGATCGGCGGCGGGGCGACCCATGGCGAGCTGCACCACGAGTCCGTCGTACGCGAGCTCCAGGAACTGCGCCAGCACATCGATGTCCACATCGGAGCGAAGTACTCCGGCGTCGCGCTGGCGTCGCAGGCGTTCGCGGGTAGCGGCCGCGATGGCCTCGGCACGTTCGGCCCAACGCTTGGCGAACTGCGGATCCGTACGTAGGCGTCGAGAGATCTCCAGCTGGGTACCGAGCCAACCGACTACATCGGACTCAGACGGGGCGAGCAGGTCGCGCATCACCTGGACGAGTCCGTTGCGGGCCACGGTCTCCACCATTGCGGCTGCGTCGTCCTCGGCGACGGCGAGGAAGAGCGACTCCTTGTCACGGAAGTGGTGGAAGATCGCGCCACGGGAGAGTCCGGTCTGCTCCTCGAGCCGGCGCACGGTCGCGCCCTCGTAGCCGTACCGGGCGAAGCAGGCCCGGGCGCCGGCGAGAATCTCCCGGCGGCGTGCGTCGAGCTGGTCCTGACTCACCCGGGGCACGAGTCGATCGTGACAGGCGGCGAGGTCTTCTGCAATCCGTACGTACGGCTCGGTAAGCCACACTAGGGCCTGCTCATCGGATAATCGGTTGCGCCGGTGGTACCCGGTCTGACACGGTCGCCACAGTCGTTTCGAGATGAGCCGGCCGTACGGGCCGCGCCGGAGGGAGGGCTGACACATGTTTGCGCCTGTCGCGCGGCTGATGCCGCTTGCCCTCGCCCCGGACCTCGCCTGACGCGCCGTACGAGCGCCCTGGGCCGGTCGGGGGTCAACCCGATCGACCTAGGAGACCTCACGTGCGCTCGCACGAATCATCACGCAAGACCAGGCGTCGCTTCGATGACGAGGAGACGTTTGCCAGACGCGGTCACCGCCAGCATCTGGAGATCCGCGAGGACACCCCGGACGAGGGGGCCCGATGGTCCACATGGGACCAGTCGAGCCCGACCGAGCGGGGCCCACGCCCGCACCCCGACTGGCTCGTGACCGAGTTGGCCGCGGTCGACATCGAGTTCGGCATCCTCAAGACCGGCAAGGAGGCCGATGTCTTCCTCGTCGAACGTGGCATCCCGGGTACCGATCGACGGTGCCTGCTGGCGGCGAAGCGGTACCGCTTCGCGGAGAACCGTATGTTCCACCGCGATGCGGGCTACCTCGAAGGGCGCCGGGTGCGCGCGTCCCGGATCAACCGGGCCATGTCCGCCCGTACGGCGTTCGGCAAGGAGGCGATCGCGGGCCAATGGGCGGTGGCCGAGTTCACGGCCCTGTGTCGGCTGTGGCAGATCGGGGTGGCCGTGCCGTACCCGGTCCAGATCCTCGGCAACGAGGTCCTGCTCGAGTTCATCGGCTCCGCTGACGGTGAGATGGCCGCGCCACGCCTGGCCCAGCTGCGCCGTGACACCGCCGACCTGCCCGATCTGTGGCGTCAGCTCGTCGAGGCGCTCACGCTGATGGCGCGCGCCGGGTACACCCACGGCGACCTCTCCGCGTACAACCTCCTCGTCCATGATGGACGGTTGGTCGTCATCGACCTGCCACAGATCGTGGACGTGGTCTCCAATCCTCGCGGTCGCGAGTTCCTGACCCGCGACGTGCAGAATGTGGCGGCGTGGTTCGGCGCGCATGGAGTACCCGAGGCGAACGGGGACCGGCTCGCCCGGGAGCTCGCCCTCGACGCCGGCCTCCGCTGAGTGGCCTTCCGGACTGGCTGAGTGGACTCCCCTCGTGTTACCGGATAGTAGGTTGCCCCTGCTTGCGTGAAAACGTCAGCAGGTGGCCCTGCTTTCACCCCGGGTCACGGCGCGAGCATCTTGCGCAACACGTAGTGGAGGATCCCTCCGTGCCGGTAGTAATCAGCCTCACCCGGCGTGTCGATGCGCAGGACGGCGTCGAAGGCGATTCCCGTGTCGGTACTGACGTGGACCGTCTCGGGTGTGTTGCCATCGTTGAGTGCGGTGACCCCCGAGA
>JBKPDY010000119.1:0-6864 GCA_046728155.1 Actinomycetota bacterium | reverse complement strand
ACGGAAACCAGGTACTGCATCTGAAGATCATCTCCTCTGGTGTCAAGACAGCGTGGTACGGCGGTCAGGGACTTCAGGCCGTTGCATACCGCGGGCGCCCGGCCGGCCGGTAGACCTGGATCGTCACGCCCTTCGAGTCGATCCGCGACTCGACCAGGTCGAGCGCAAGATCCGGACCGGTCTCCGGGAACAGTCTCGCGCCCTGGCCGAGGATCACCGGGATCACGATCAGAGTCATCTCGTCGACCAGATCGTTCTCCAGCAGCCACCGGGTCAGGACGCCACTGCCGTGCACCTGCAGCTCGCCCCCGGGCTTGGCCTTCAGCTCATTGATGGCCGCCGCGAGGTCACCGCGGAGAACCGTCGTGTCCTCCCAACGCGGCGCGGTGAGCGTGGTCGAGGCAACGTATTTGGGGGCCTCGTTCAAGGCCACGCCGATGGGATGTGCGCGCATCTGGTCGATTGATCCCCAGGAGCCGGCGAACAGCTCGTAGGTGCGCCGGCCGAACAGGAACGCGTCGGCGCGCTGGTAGGTCTGCGTGATGAAAGTCCTGGTCTCGTCGTCGCCCTTCCCCCGGGCCCATCCGCCGCGCTCGAATCCGTTCCTGCGGTCATCCGACGCGGCGCCGTTTCCCTGCATCGCTCCATCGAGGGTGACCTGGGTCATGGTCGTCAGCTTCATGATCGCGGTTCCTTTGCCTTGGCGCCCCCCTTGTGGGCGGCCTCACCCCTGCTACGAACACCACCGCCCCGATCTGACACCCCCGCCGGACTTCTTTGAAGAATTTTCCGGGACGCCGGTCGTCATCGGTCCGACAACACGACAGTTTCGCAGCGACTGCGCTCCGCCTCCTCAAGCACGCCCAGCGCGAACGAGCTCCTGGACCAGATCGACCGATCACGAAGATCCTGACTAGTCGTCCGCACATGCCGCGATCCGCGCGATGATCATTACTGGTGTGCTCCGCTGGACGACGTTGCTTGCGCGGAGGCGCTTCGAGGGGCGTGGATCAGCGGCGTTCGGTCAACGCGGCGAGCCGGTCGAGCGAGGCCCGCAGCTTATCCGCCGTGGTCTCTCGGGCGCGCGGGAAACGCTTCTCATCCCTGAGCTGTGTCCAGTCGTAGGTGTGCGTCACGTGCGTGTGTGATGCGTCGATTGGCTCGAGTACCCACCGCCACAGATGCCCGGGTGGCGGCTGGCCCGGCTCGCTGGGTCGCCACGCGATGCGGCGACCCTCGACGAACTCGACCACATGGTTCTCCCGGACGTTGCCGGCCGTGGTCGTCATGAGGAAGACGTCACCGACGGCATGGACTCGCTGCCCTGACGGCGCCTCGGACAAGTTGTCGTTGCCGTCCCAGCGCGGCTGCTGTGACGGATCGGCGATGAGCTCGAAGATCTCCACCACCGTCGCGGCAATATCGCGGCTGGCAGTGACGACCTGCTCGGATTCATGTGGGCGGGTCACTTCCTTATCGAAGCACGCGACAGCCCATTGGTCGGCCTCGGACGCCCTGTCGTGCCGCTGAGCGGGCGAGAGCCTTGAAGCGCCGGTTGCGCGCACCGCCCTGCTTCAATGTCCCCGTGAACGTCATGGCGGCGCTGCGTGAGTACGGCATGCTCCTGGCATCCGCCGAGGGCCCGATACCGAACGTGGCGGAGTTAGTCGTCGGCGAACCGATCCGCGGCAGTTGGTGGGCCCATCCCCGCAGCCATGAGATCTACGCGGTGCTGAACGAGCTTGCGGATTCGCCGGAGGTGGTGCGGCTCCGCCTGATCCGCGGCAAGATCACCTTAGTGCATCGACGGATGTGGCCCGCCCTGGTCCGCCTCTCCGACCGATTCCCCGACGGTGCCCTCGCGGCGGTCGATGAGCAGCACACGGCTTCAGGTGCACACCGGACGGTCGAGGTCCCCTTTCCGGCCTGGGTTCCTCCAGAGATCATCCGCGAAGCCGCTCGACTCAGCGAGCACGAGGCACTCGACCAGATGCCGGCGCCCGCTCTGATCCCGGACCGCTGAAAGACCACCCGCTCATACCGCGTACCGGCGCGCGCTCATCTGGCGATGAGGGGATGGTTGATCTAGCGGGCGGGGTCAGAGGGGCGCGCCAACTCCGTTCACCTGAGAAGGATTGCGCTGACCAACACGGCAACGCCGACGAGCACGAGCATGGGTACCGTCAGCGCGGCGAGCACCAACTGCCAGGCCTTCATCGCTCCTCCCTTCATCGGGCGCCACCGATTCGGCGCCACCATGGAGGGTCGATCGGCCGGCAGTTCAACGACCAGACCAGACGGTGCTCAACGGTGCTCAACACCGCTCACCCCGGTGCGTTGATCTCGCGCTCCCAGCACCAGGCGACAACGCGTGAAACTCCGAGGCTCAGGTGGCGCCGGTAGGTGCTGAAAGCGAGTCCGAGCACCGTGGCCGCCGCCTCTTGCGTCCGGGACGGCTTGACGTACGTCGCCTCGACCGCGCGCAGAAGGTTGTCGTCCTTCGGGTCCTCCCGCAGGGATGCCACCGCCTCGCGCAATGTGCCACCGAGGTCGGCGGCCGTCGGTTCGACCGCGCCGGTCCGCTCGCGCAGCAGCCGCGTCCGCAGCAGCGGGTTTCGGGCGAGCAGGTCCGCGCGATGCAGATCCCGTAACGCGCGCCGTACGGCCTCGGCGAAGCTGGTTTCCGACAGCACCAGCACCTCGGCTGGTCGCGGTCGCGGCGACGTGACCTCCTGGGCGAGGGCCCGATCGGTCCACAGTTCGAGCAACGCGTCCACCGGCACACTACGGAAGTCGTGACAGTAAAGGCCGTACGTCCGTTCTCCGACGCGGAAGTCGGCACCCTCGACCCGAGGTAGGTCTGCGAGTGCGAAATAGTCATTCCATCGGTCCGGTTCGGCGAGAGTCAGGAAGTCGAAGGCGAGCCGGGGTGTCCGCAGGTACCGCAGCAGGGTGACGACGGGTGTGGCATTGAGCGTCGGCGAGGGCCCCTGGTATGCCTTAGCGTCGACGAGAAAACGGGTCTGTGTCACCGTTTCGCCGCGGCGCACGGGCCCCCGCGCGTTCGCGTGCTGCCAGGCCGACCAGGCGCCAGGGTCGGCCGCGAGCTCAGCCTCCGCTGCGGCGGTCAGGTCGAGGAGTGCGAGAAACCCGCGCAGAGCGCCGTCCGGTTCGCGCACGACCACGAAGCCGTCGAACTGGCGGTCCATCCATCGGTCCGCGATCGCGGCCGAGTCCGGTCCCTCGAACGTGTCGACCAGATCAAGAATCTCCCGGCGGTCGTCGGGCTGGGCCATCTCCGGGTATTGCTCTCCCCACGATTCCCAGTCCACCGGCGTCAGGACACTGGGAAGGTTCCGGAACACGAACTTCTCGTCGTATGTGGCGCGGAGCGCGGCCCGGCCCCGGGCCTCCAGCAGGTTCCGATGGATGTGGGCGCGAACGCGACGGAACGTCCGTTGGTATCCATCCGGATCGCGCCATCGCAGATCGATATCGAGCACGTCACGGGCCAGGTCGTGAGGGAAGAGCCCGTCGGCGGCGGCCTCGACGAACGACAACGAACGCAGCCACTGGAAGAGCCCGTGGGCGTCGTCGGTCTCGACGACGTCGCGGAGCAGGCTCTCAGTCGTCACACGGGACAGCGCGCACACCTCCAGCGCGCGGCGCTGCTCACGGTCGGGAACGGTGTCAAGGAAGCGCCGCAGCAGCGTGCCCACGAGGTCGGGTGTGGCCGGGTCCAAGGACGCTTCGTCGGCCGCGGCGTCGACCAGCAGCGAGAGGCCGAGTGGGTGGCCGTGCGCGATCTCGATGATCCGGTCCTGGTTCTCCGTTGGAACGCCGCGTTGACGCAGCAACTCCCGGCTCTCGTCGGCGCTGAGATTGCGCAGCGACACGATCCGCACCAGACCGTGCCACGCGGGATCGGTCCGCCAGATCGGATCCGGCGCGGCGCGGCCGGCGAACACGACCAGCGCCGTTGCGGGCAGCCGGGGCAGAAGGTCCCGGCGCAGCCAGCCATCGAGTCCGGCCAGGTGCTCGAACGCATCGACGAGGAGCACCAGGCGGCCGTGGCCGGACGCGATCGGTCCGCCACCGGACCGAAGGCCAAGCGAATCCGCGAGCAAGGACTCCACCGCCTCGGTCGACGGCGCGACGACGCGGCCGTCCACGCGCACAACCGTGGCGCCGCCCTGTTCAGCCCGTGCCGCCAGCACGTCTAGCAGCGCGGACTTTCCAACACCGCCCGGGCCGCACACAAATAACACCGACCAGGCTGGAACGTCGCTGGCCAGCGCGTCCCCGAAGAGTCTGATTTCGGGCCCACGGCCCACGAATCCCTCGAGGCGCAACGATCGCAGCCGTTCGCCAAGGCTGGCGGGCCCGTCCGAACCAGGCATGTCCCGACGCTACCCCGTCGGAAGTCCGGCCAGACCGGTCGACGCCTCGGCCGGCGTCGCTCACTGCCGGCCCATGGGTGCCGGCCCGGATCGTCGCGGCCGGCGGCAGTCTCGTTCGGGCAACCGCGCGCAGCGTTCGGAGTACGGCAGCCAGCACGGGATCCTGGCCAGGTGCGCCCCGATGTGGCCAAGACCAAGGAGGGCAATGAACTCCGCATGCGGGATCTCACGCGCGGCCCGCTGCGCCCCTTCGAAGAAGTCGACGTCTGCGGTGCCGACGAAGAGCAGGCACGGGAACTCCCACGACTCAAGGGATACGGCAACGTCGCCCTCGTCCAGCATCGCCGCCGACGCGGCTTCGATCGCGGCCGGGTCGCTATCCAGCCAGAGTGCTCGCTTGTCTCCGGGAGCGGTGAACCCGCCTACTCCGACGCATACACAAGACGGCTTCAAGGTGCGGCTCGCCCGCGACTCCGAGAGGCTTTCAGCGATGAGGCGCCCAAGGTGGGTGCGGATCATCCGGTACGGCTGCTGGCTACTGATCACCAGCGACCGCACTCATTGTGGGGCATGCTCGCCGATCCCGAAGCACAGCCGCCCCGTACAACGTGCTGACGAAGTGCACGCGGAACTCCCAGTTCATCGAGGACTCCGGTGGCCTTGGCTGTGCGCAGGCGCATGGCGTAGGCCGCGCGCTCGTGTGGTTTGTCGCTGCGTCCGACTCTCGGTGGTCGATGTAGACAGCGCGGAACTCGTGAGCTGGCAAGGCTTGCGCGATCGGCGGAGGTCGGCGGCGCCTTGGCCCAGAGGGAAGTCGGGGCCCGGATCGTCGAACCGCACCGACACCACGCGCCAAGCGTGAGACAGTCGCACCCAGCGAATGCCCTTCTACGCGGACCAATGTGACCTTCAGCAAGCCACATCGTCCCAGCCCAGAAGGCTGGAGGCCGCGTTGCGCCAAGCGGTGGCCGCCCGCGGGGGCTGCGCGCCGTGCAACTTGTCGAAGTCCGACGCCGACCCTACCGAATGGTGGGCCGCGCTCTTCCTCGACACCGACGACCCCGCCGAGGCGGCCGCCCGCGCCGCGTGGCTGGACGCGACCGGCCGGGCCGCGCTGGGTCCGGCTGCTGAGTGACCGCGCCGATGCGCCCGCCTGCCGCGCAGTCGCCGTGTCCGGTGCCCACCTTTCAAGATCACCCGAGGCTGCCTGGCGCTCGCCCGTGGCGCGAAGCGTCGCGCGACCCGTGGCGCCCGCGCCCGGCCGCCAAAGTCAGGCCCGCGGCCACGCACTTATCTGCCGATGAGAGGATGCTTGGACATCGAGGATCATGCCGGGGCAAGCGCTTGGCGTGGAGTTTGGGGGCTCATGTGACCGCGGCTGCGTGACGGGCCGGTTGGCCTCCGCTATGAGCCGACCGTCGTCCCGTCGAGGGTCGTACGGCTCAGGCGTTCGGATCGCGCAGTCCCACGCAGTCGAGGGCCCAGAACACGTCCGCGTAGACCAGAGCGCCGGTCATCCAGGGCTCGTGGGACGAAAGAACGACGACCTGGAACGCGGCGTCCGGGATACGCACGGAGGGTGCCGTGAATCCTCGCCGGCTGGCCGTCTCGAAGCCGAAACGCTGGTAGTAATGAGGAGATCCTTCGAGGAACACCATGGGTGCTCCCATGCGTGCGGCCTCGCGCAGGGCGTATTTAACCAGGCGGCCCCCGATGCCACGTCGTTGGAACTCGGGAACGACGCCAAGCGGGCTCAACACCAAGACCTCGACGAGGCGCTTCGGCGCATCCAGCCAGGACTTTGACAGTTGCACATGACCTATGAGCTGACCGCCGAGCTCGGCAACGAACGACAGCCCGTCGACTCCGGCCGGTGCGTCCTGTAATGCCTCGGCGAGGTCGGCCACAACGACTCTTCCGAATGACCTGGTGATGACGTCCCGGACTTCCGCACGTTCGTCGATACGCTGGGTGCGGATGGTGACGATATCCGTGCGGGCAGGTGAGGGCTCAACCTCGGAGGAACTCATGCCTGAGACCGTATTGAGTTTCCGTGGGGTGTCCATTCGTTTTCTTGGCGCAGCTACCGGTCCGGCCGTCAGCCGATCCCGATGGGAAACGAACGCTGGTGGCAACGTCCTCGCATGCCGATGAGCGCGCGCCGAACCCCCTACGCGCGTGAGGCGAGAGTGCTTGCCTCGACGTTGACGACCGTCCGGCCGTTTCGGTCCCCGATATTGAAGTGCAAACGGATGATTGCCGACCGGATGCCGGCCTGGTCCACGGCCAAGTCGAGTACGTCGCACGGGATCCCGAGCTCTGCTGGAAGGTCGATCCCGGGCGCCAGCCGACCTTCGCAGTCGAGAACCGGAACCTTATCGATGAGCGACACCACGGTGCCGTTTGCCTCGTTCAGGTGCACCTCCACCCATCCCGGCCAGTCTTCATCGACCCAACCGACTAC
>JBKPDY010000118.1:0-6280 GCA_046728155.1 Actinomycetota bacterium | reverse complement strand
TCGGGTGGCATCTACCACACCGACGACGGCCGGCAATCCGTACTCCCGTGCGATCACTGCGCCGTGAGTCATCAATCCTCCGACCTCCGTCACTAAGCCTGCGATGGCGACAAAGAGGGGCGTCCAGCTGGGGTCCGTGTGTGCCGTGACCAGGATGTCGCCCGCTTCGAGATCGGCCCGTGCCATGTCCAGGATGACGCGGGCCCTCCCTTCGACGGTCCCGGCGGAAACCGGTAGGCCGATCAACGCGCCGGCCGGCACATCGTCGCGTCGGTACACCCCGGCGATGACCTCGCCATCGGACGTGAGCACCCGGGGCGACGTGAGCGCTTGATACGACCTGAACGCGTCCTTGCGCCGGCAGATGCGCCGGTCATCCACGCGGTTCGTGCGCACGACGTCGTGGAGCGGCGCTGTTGCATTAAGCCATCGCACGTTCTTGCCACAGGAAGTGTTACGGCTTGAGCTCGTGGCGCGCTCCGCAGCCAACGAGGGAACTGGGAACTGGCGCAAAGTAATGCCGATGAGGTAGCTATTGTCCGGATTCAAGAGACCGACGACGGATACACTGTTCGTTCTATCGAAAAGTCTTACGGCCGGCGATCTCCGCGATCGTTTAATGCAACAGCGCCATCTTGGTTGGCTCGCAACGCGCCGAGTTCTCGGCCGTACGCCAGCGATGCGACCGCAGAACCGTCTCGTGCTGCCCATGCGTGTACATGCGGGCACTCTACGATACGCACAACTGCCCGGAAGTTGGAGTCGTGGGAAGGTCGGGCCGGTCCGGCGAAGTGTGCCAACCGCCCTGCGCGGGTACCACATTCGCGTGGCCGACGTCATCGAGGCCCGGCCGCCGAGTCCAGAGGTGGGACAGCGATCCCCGGTGCAACTGACCCCCGGTCGTGGCTGGCCCTCCTCAAGCGAACCCTGACGGAGTTCAATGGCGACAACGCGTGGGACTGGGCGCCGTGCTCACCTACTACGGCGTGCTTTCGATCTTCCCCGGGCTGCTCGTGCTGGTGTCCATCGTCAGCTTCGCCAGTCGCCAGTCCGTCCAGCCGATTCTGGACAGCCTCTCCGCCGTGGCGCCCGCGCCGTACGAACGATCCTCAACGAGGCCGTGTCGGGTCTACAGAGCTCCCGTGAGGCGGCCAGCTTGATCGCCGTCGTCGGTCTCGCCTTCGCCCTATGGTCAGCCTCCGGCTACGTAGGCGCATTCATGCGGGCTTCGAATGCTATGTACGACGTCCCGGAGGGACGCCCGATCTGGAAGACGGTCCCGATCAGGGTGGGCGTGACGGCCGCTACCGGAGTGCTGCTCGTCATCGGCGCCACGATTGTGGTCGTGACCGGTGACCTCGCGCGGGCGCTCGGCCGCGCTCTCGGCCCGGAGTCCGCAACGGTCACGGCCTGGAGCATCGCGAAATGGCCCGTGCTCGTCGTCCTGGTAGGTGTCATGTTCAGTCTGCTCTACTGGGCCTCGCCCAATGCCCGCCAGAGTGGGTTCCGGTGGGTCAGTCCCGGCGGCGCGCTCACCGTCGTCCTCTGGATGATCGCCTCCGCGCCTTTCGGTTTCTACGCGACCAATTTCGCCTCGTACGACAAGACGGACGGCACCTTGGCCGGCGTCATTGTCTTCGTTGTCTGGCTCTGGATCAGCAACCTGGCGCTCCTGCTCGGGTTGGAGTTCGACGCCGAGCTCGAACGTCAGCGCGCGATCGCCGTTGGCCACCCACCCCAGGCGGAAGGTTACCTGCGGCTCCGCGACGACCGGGCCGTCAAGAACGCTCAGGAGTCGGGCCGTGAGGGTGGTCCCCCAACGGACACCCAGTCACCTCCACCGACCCGAGCCCAGAGGAGCCCCGCATGGTCCGCTCCAGAAACACCGAAGGATGTATCGCACAAGAGCGCGAGCGACCTGGTACGTCAGGGTTACACCCAGGTCACCACGCTCGTACGGGACGAGGTCGCGCTCGCGAAGTCAGAGCTCACCCAGAAGGCGAAGCAGGCCGGCGTGGGCGCCGGTCTGTTCGCAGCCGCCGCCATGCTCACGGCCTTCGGCGTCGCCTGCCTGATCGCGACGGCGATCATCGCCCTCAGCATCGTCTGGCCAGCCTGGTTGGCCGCGCTGACCGTTGCCGTGCTCATCCTGCTCGTCGCCGGCGTCACGGCCCTCGTCGGCCGGCGACGCCTCAACGCCGCCACGCCGATGTTTCCCACCGAGGCCGTCGAGGGCCTGAGCGCCGACGTCGACGCCGTCAAGACCGCTGTCCAAGAACGGAGCAGCCATGACCACTGATACGCCATCCGACCCGGACGCGCTGCGGGCCGAGATCCAGAAAACGAGGTCCGACCTCGCCGACACCGCCGAGGCCCTCGCCGACAAGGCCGACATCAAGGCGCAGGTCGGCGACGCGGTGTCGTCGGCCGCCCAGACAGTCAAGGACCAGACGTCGCACGCGGTCGACGCGGTCAAGGACCAGGCGTCACACGCGGTCGACGCGGTCAAGGACCAAGCGTCACACGCGGTCGACGCGGTCAAGGACCAAGCGTCACACGCGGTCGACGCGGTCAAGGAGCTGCCGGCCACCGCCAGGCGGCATCCGGTCAGCGTCGGTGCTGCGATCTCAGCGATCGGCGCCGCGGCCGCGGCCGTGTGGGCCTTCCTGCGCCGTCGCAGGCGCCGCTGACTCAACTTCATCGCAGGTTCGCCCGGGGCGCCTCTCCGGGATTAGCGTCAGGGCGCAGGCCGCGCCATGACGGATGACGAAGGCGCCTATCGGGTGTGAGCGTGTGCTATAGACCACCTCCCCACGACCTCCGGTCGGACCCAGTGCACGTCCCGGGAGCTGGAACAGACGATCGAGGTGCTCAAGGCGGCCACGACTTTCTTCGCGCGGGAGTGCGCGGTCTTGTCTGTCCACAACGGATCACGCCCGCGGAATTCCTGAAACTGCCTCGTAAGCATGCTCGTGCCGCCGCGCCACTCGCCGATCGCCCCCTCACTGTCCCAGACCAGCACCCGAGGGACCGCACCCAGGGCGGCGATGTGCTGCCACCAGCCAGCGAACAGGTCCTCGGCGGTGCGGCTGGGGATCAAACTGCCGAACAGCCACCGGGAGTAGCCCGTGACCATGGTCAGCACCGGAAGCTGCTTGGCGGTATGGGTCTGCCCGAACCCCACCGGGATCTCGATGTCGGGGAACCAGAAGTCATTCTGCGCGACCTCCCCAGCCACATACAGCGTCCGCGACGCCGGGTCCGGCGGCCTGAACACAGGCCGCAACTCCCGCCCGCCCGGTCAACACGGTCATCCCACGGGTCCACCCGATCCGCTCCCCGATCACCGTCGCTGGCATCGTCGGACAGCCCTTCAACAACGCCCGAATACGAGGCTCGACCTCATCCACAGCCGACCCCGCCGGCGCCCGTACATACTTCGGCGGCGCATCCGAGCCGATCGCCGCCCGCACCGTGTTCCTCGAGACGGGCAACTGCCGGGCGATCACCCTAATCGGCAACCCTCGCTGCGATGCAACCTGCGGATCTCAGCCCAATCCTCCACGCCTAACACTCCTTCAGTCCTCCTGGCTCGGTGGGAGCCAGACTCAACGGAAGGGGTCAAAATTCGGCGGTGTACCGTCCGGTTAGGACAGCGTGGTGAGGGCTTCCTCGTCGAGGACGACCGATCCGGCGGCCAGGTTCTCTTCCAGGTGGGTTAATGATGCGGTGCCTGGGATGAGCAACGTGTTCGGGGCGATCGTCAGCACCCAGGCCAGGGCGATCTGGGCCGGAGTCGCTTGCAGCCTGGCCGCAGCGGCGACTACACCGGGGTGGCCGAGCACGGCCGAGCGGGTCCGAAGGCCGACCCGAGCGGGAAGAACGGCACGAACGCGATCCCCGCCGCGGCACACGCCTGTAGCAGCGGCTCGGCCGAGCGGTCGGCCAGGTTGTAGGCGTTCTGGACGCAGACGATGTCGGTGCGGGTCCGGGCACGCGTGAGCTCGTCCAGGGTGATGTTGCTCAGACCGACGCCCGCGATGAGGCCCTCGTCTCGTACTGCGATCATTGCGTCCAGCTGCTCGTCGAACGTCACCTCGGGCTGTCCGTGGCCGGCGTCGGACAGCCGCAGGTTGACCGCATGCAGCTGTTGCACGCCGAGCGCGCGCAGGTTGTCCAGCACGCCGGCTCGCAGCTGCTCGGGGCCGTCCAGCTGGTACCCATCCGCCCTGGTCGTCGCGTTGCGCGCCGACTTTGCTGACCAGCGCGAGCTGGTCGGGGAACGGATGCAGCGCCTCCCGCAACAGTTCGTTGGCCACGTCCGGTCCGTAGTACTGCGCGGTGTCGATGTGGTCGACCCCGAGTTCCACCGATCGACGGATCACGGCCAGTGCCTCGGCCCGGTCCCGGGGCGGCCCGAACACGCCCGGCCCGGGCAGTTGCATGGCGCCGAAGCCGATCCGGCTCACCGTACGGCCGCCGAACTCGAAAGTCCCTGTCACAACCCCACGCTAGCGGACGGGGGACCGCGACACGGAGCGCCGGACCGACGACGGCCACGGCGCTCGAGCTGGCGCGGGGCAGCGACCGATCCACCAGCATGACCGTGATCCAGACTACGCAGCCGCCAGGAACACCCGCAGCTCGATCCGCACGACAGTGTGGACGTCGGAAACAGGCCCACTCGCGTCAGGCCTTGGCGACGACCGGATTTGCCGAGAAGAGGACGGGCGACTCGCCTGACTCTGTCGCTGATCGACGGCATACTTGGCAAATTTGTGTCCACCGGACTGGTGCACGGTTGGTTTACGTCGGTAGGTAGAAGGTCGCCGTCTCGGGTGGGCGGTTGTCGGTGAGGATCCAGGAGGCCAGTGCCTGACCGGTGGCGGCGGCCATCATGACGCCGGTGGTGAAATGCCCGGCGCTTAGCCAGCCGTTGGTCGTGCCGGGGAGCCGGTCGATGACCGGGTGCGAGCCGTCGACTAGGGGTCGGAAGCAGCACCAGCGGTGGGTGATCGACGCCTTGCCCGTTACGGGCAGGAGCCGGTGCAGACCTGCTGCCAGCGCTGCGGCGACCTCGGGCCGGGGGTCGGGGGAGTCGTCGCCGTCGTCGAAGGTGCCGCCGCACAGGATGCCCCCACCGGGCAGCGGGGAGCCGCCGCCCAGATCGCTGCTGACGACACTGCCCAGTCGCCAGGGCCCGGGGGCGATGGCGAGCATGTGCCCTTTGACCCAGCGCTGACGCACGGCCCGTGACCACGGCGGTGGGACCAGTCCGGTGGTCATGACCACCACACCCGGCTGGAAATCACCGATGCTGGTGTGCACCGCAGCGATCCGATCACCGCGCGAACCGATGCCGGTCGCCTCGACGCCGGTCGCGACCGCGCCGGCGCGACTGGCAAGGGCCGCCGCGAGTCGTTGCGGGTTGACCGCGCCCTGGTCGCCGACCAGCAGCGCGGTATAGCCCTCGGGCGGCATCAGCTCGGGCTCCAACTCTCGCGCAGCAGCACCGTCGAGCGGCTCGAACTGCGGCCCCGCTGGCAGAGCAGCCGGCCCGCCAGCCGCGGGAAACATCTGCAACCAGCGTGTGGTGCGCAGCCCGATCGCGCCGTCCCACTCATCGTCGAGACGCCGGTACAGGGCGAGACTGGCGCGACCGAACGCCACAAACTCGGCCGAGTCGGTAAGCGCATGCATGTCCGGTGCGATCGCGCCGCCGTTACCACCCGACGCCGCCGACGCCAGCCGCTCGGCCCGCTCGACAACCACGACGCTGCCGAGGCCGGCGAGTCGGCACGCGACCGCCGTGGCTAGGCCGATTACCCCGCCGCCGACTACCAGCACGTCCGGCCGCCGATTCAACTCTGCCGGCGCCCCGGGGCCAAGCGTCGCACGCTCCGCGACGCTCAGCCCTTCCTCCCACACCGCCGCACGCGCCACGCCGCAATCCTCCGTCATGCTGCAGCGGGCTCTCAACATGTGGTCAGCAAGCGAGCGCGGCTACCTGACCAGGCCCGCGCTGCCGCCCGTCATCAACGCGCTGTTATGCCGCGAAACGCTCGGCCTAGGGCACCCGATCATGACGATGAGCCGACGGTTGCCCCAAGCGGGACGGTGGCATCCGCCTGTTCCAGTTGGGTCCACACTGCTGTGTGACATCGTCCGTGCCGTCACGTCCCGTGGCGACGCGAGGCGGCGACGCCTACGGCCTGCTGCACGCGTGGCCGGCCAAAGACCAAACCATTGCCATGACCTGGAGTGTGCACGCCATGGATGC
>JBKPDY010000117.1:0-27489 GCA_046728155.1 Actinomycetota bacterium | reverse complement strand
GTCCGTGGCCAGCCGGCTCACCACCAGCCGGACCCACGTCTCCGGATGCTCGTACCGGTTGATCGTGGACCAGTGCCGCCACGCGCGAATGTAGGCCTCCTGAACGATGTCCTGCGCGTTGCCCGCGTCGCCGACCATCCCATAGGCGTACTTGAGCATCCGCCGAGACGAGGCGCGGTAGAAATCGTCGAACGCGGGGTCGTCCGCCACTCGGCCTCCTGTCGCGCGGTTGTCTCACCTCTGTATACGGCCGGCTCGCAACCTACGTTGCACGCGATCATTCCGGCTCGCCTCCGCGCTCGTTCCGCACCTTCCACCCCACGAAGAGCCGCGTTGTTCGGCTCGCAAGCTCGCCGAAGCAGCTCCGCTGCGCTGCACGTCTCCGCGGCGACCCCGGAACGGGCCTTGCGATGCTCGCTCGCTGTCGGCTCGCCTACGCATACGTACATGACGTGCGTCTCATCTACGTGCAGAGCTCCCAGTGAAGATACGCAACGGCAACCGATGTGACGCGATGCCGTTGCGCGGAGTCTGGAGTCAACCACTTCAGACACCGGGAGGGCATCATGTTCATCCACCCACAGATCCTCGTGGAGCTGGCCAAGATCCGGCAGCGCGAACTCGACGCGGCCGCCCGTGGGCGTCGGCCGCGGCGTGCGCCACGCCACCAACGCAACGATCGGTAGCTCCAGGCACCGGGCGTCGGTTCGCAATGAGGGACGCCCGGTGCCGCGAGTGTGGCGCCGGCCAACCGGTAGGCTCGCAGATCATGCGATCCACGGCCCCGCGAGTCGACGCCGTTCTGTTCGACCTCGACGGCACGCTCGTCGACACCGAGAAGGTATGGGGCCTCGCCCTCTCTGAACTGGCCGCCCGGTACGGGGGAAAGCTTACCGACGCCGTACGGGCGGAGATGATCGGCGCTTCGTCGGAGTCCACGATGTCGCTATTGCTCGAGCATCTCGGCCAGCCGTGGCAGGACCCGGCGGAGGGCTCGGCGTGGCTCGACGCGCGAGTGCTCGAGCTCTTCGCCGAGGGCGTCGTCTGGCGACCCGGCGCGCAGGAGCTTCTGGACACCGTACGAACGGCCAGAATCCCTTGTGGACTCGTGACGAATACCCATCGGTCACTGGTGGAGGTCGCGCTGCCGACGCTTGGATCCTTCGACGCTGTCGTCTGCGGCGATGATGTCGACCGGCCCAAGCCCGACCCGCAACCGTACGCGCTGGCGGCGTCGACCCTGGGCGTCGAGCCGGACTGCTGCGTCGCCATCGAGGACTCGCCCATCGGCGTACTCAGCGCCCGGTCGGCCGGGTGTGCGGTCATCGCCGTCCCGAACGAGGTGCCGCTCTACGATGTGGACGCCCTCGTGGTGGCCAGCCTCATCGAGGTGGATCTGTCCACATTAGAGCAAGCCGTACGGGAGTGCGATTAGCGTTCGCCGGGAATCAGTCCTCCTCGACCACCACCAGCGGCTCGACCTCGGCCTCGGGTAGCGGGACGGGCTCGGGAAAGGCCGGCAGGGTTCCGCCGAATGCGGGGCAGCGGCTGTGATGGCTGCACCAATCGCACAGCCGGCTGGGTCTGGGGCGGAAGTCGCGCTCGACGGTGGCCCGCTCGATCGCCCGCCACAGCGCGACCAGATTGCGTTCGAAGCGGCCCAGCTCCTCCTCGTCGGGGGTGTAGTCGCACGCCTCGGCGTCCTTGAGGTAGAGCAGCCGGAGCGACCTCGGAACCACACCACGCGTGCGCCACAACACCAACGCGTAGAACTTCAGCTGGAACAGAGCCCGCGCCTCGAACGCCTCCCGCGGTGCACCGCCGCTCTTGTAGTCGACCACGCGCAGATCGCCGGCGGGGGACCGGTCGAGCCGGTCCACGTACCCGCGGATCAACAACGTCTCATCGACGACGGCTTCGACCAGGCACTCCCGCTCGGCCGGCTCGAGGCGGCGCGGATCCTCGACGGCGAAATATCCGTCCAGCAGGGTCCCGGTGGAGTCGAGAAAGTCGAGTGGGGTTGCGTCGACCCCGAACAGGTCGGCCAGCAAGGGCTGTTCGGCCCGAAGGCGCTCCCATTGCGGCGCCACGAGGGCCACGGCGCGCTCCTTCGTACGCTCGGCCGCCGGCAGGTCGAACAGCCGCTCGAGCACGGCGTGAACGAGAGTGCCGCGGGCCTGGTCAGGTGTCGGCGGCTCCGCGATGCGGTCGATCGTGCGGAAGCGGTAGAGCAGCGGACAGGTCTTGAAGTCGGCTGCCCTCGACGGGGAGAGCGAGGGCAGATGGGCCCGCTGGGCGTCGCTGACAGTCTCAGGTGCGGTCTCGACCGACATGTACGTGAGGCTAGGCCACCCGTACGACGAAAGCCCGTAACCCACGCACGGCCTACGATCAACCCGATGGAACCGGACGCATCCGCCCGTACGGCCACCAGATCGGGTCTGGGTGGCCATCGGCCACGCGGGGCGTTCCCGCTCGCCCGCATCCGCGGCGTGCCGGTGTACCTGCACTCGTCGTATCTGCTGCTCGCGGCCGTCGTCATCATCGGGTACGGGCCGTTGGCTCAACGTATGCTCCAGCCGCTCTCGGCGGTGGGCGGGTACCTGGTCGCGGCCGGCTTCGTGGTGTTCCTGTTGATCTCGGTGCTGCTGCACGAACTCGGCCACGCCGTGGTCGCGCGCCGCCAGGGCATCGCTGTGTCAGCCATCACCCTCGAGCTGCTCGGCGGCTACACGGAAATGGCCGGGGAGAGTCCCAGCCCGAAGGCGGACGCGCTCGTCTCCCTTGTCGGGCCGGCCATATCCGCCGTGCTCGGGGTGCTGGGCCTCGGCTTGCAGTGGCTTTTCCCGCATGGCGTGGCCGACCAGCTCGCGTTCCAGATCGCGTGGAGCAACCTCATCGTGGCCGCGTTCAACGTGCTGCCGGGTCTCCCGCTGGACGGTGGACGGGCCCTTCGTGCGCTGGTCTGGAAGATCACCGGGGACCGTCTTCTCGCGACCTCGGTCGCCGGCTGGTTCGGCCGGCTGATCGCCGTCGTCACGGTCGTTGTCGTGGTTCTGCTGTCGTACCACGGGCAGGTATCGTACGTGAGCGTCACACTCGGCGTCTTTGTCGCACTCGTGGTGTGGCAGGGCGCGACCGCGTCGATCCGACAGGCCCATGTCGCCGCCAAGGTGCCGGGGATCGACCTGCGCCGGCTGGCTCGACCCATGGTCACCGTCGCGAGCGGCACCCCCCTGGCCGAGGCGATCCGGCGGCGGGATGAGGCGGCCGGCAGGGATGCCGCGGTGGCCGTCGCCGACGGCGCGGGGCGGCTGGTCGCTCTGGTTCACAACCGGTCGGTTGAGCGGGTTCCGCTGGAGCGGCGCCCATGGGTGCCGGTCGAATCCGTCGCCCATCCGCTGGACTCCACTCCGACCCTGACGGTGGACCTGCCCGGCGAGGAGGTGGTCTCCGCCGTACAGGCGCATCCCTCGCCCAACTATCTTGTCGTCTCAGGCGACCAGGTCGTTGGCGTGCTGCGTACGGCCGATCTGCTCCGCCTGCTCAACTCCTGAGGGCACGGTAGGGGTGGTGAGGACGAGACCGAGGACGTTCGCCCCCGGCGACCGGGTGCAGCTCACCGACCCGAAGGGCCGGCTGCACACGATCGTCCTGGTGCCCGGGAAGGTGTTTCACACCCACCGCGGTGCGCTCGAGCACGACGCCCTGCTTGGGCTGCCCGACGGCTCCGTCGTGACCTCCACCGGCGGCACCCCGTACCTCGCCCTGCGCCCCCTGCTCAGCGATTATGTCCTGTCGATGCCGCGCGGCGCGCAGGTCATCTACCCCAAGGACGCGGCACAGATCGTCGCCATGGGTGACATCTTCCCGGGCGCCAAGGTGCTCGAAGCCGGCGCCGGTTCGGGCGCGCTGACCTGTTTCCTGCTTCGTGCCGTGGGCGAATCCGGCGAGGTCCACTCGTACGAGATCCGCCCTGACTTCGCGGCGATCGCTCGACGGAACGTTGCGGCTTTCTTCGGAACAACGCCTCAGAGCTGGAGCCTTTCCGTAGGCAACGTGCTCGACTGTGACGAGACCGGATTCGATCGCGTCGTGCTCGACCTCCTGACTCCGTGGGAGGCCCTCTCGACGGTCGATCGCGCCCTTGTGCCGGGTGGCGTCCTGATGGGGTACGTTGCGACGACTACCCAGCTCTCGGAGCTGGTCGAAGCCCTGCGCGCCCGGGGCGGCTACACCGAGCCGCGGGCGTGGGAATCGCTGGTACGCGACTGGCACGCCGACGGTCTTGCCGTCCGCCCCGACCATCGGATGATTGCCCACACGGCGTTTCTGATCAGCGCCCGGCGGCTCGCGCCGGGAGTAGTCGCGCCGCCGCGCCGCCGCAAGCCCAGCCGCGGCCGCGAGGCCTACGATCTGCAGCGCGCCGCCCGGGCGGTCGCGGACGAGCCGGACCCAGAGCTCGTCGAGCCCGGTCTGGTAGTGCCTGCTGCACCGGATACGGAGGTCGGTCCGTGAACACGCCCAGCTTCTCCAGTGACCTGCCGGCCGTCTTCCCCGATTGGTCGCCCTATCCCGACCTGGAGTCGGCCGCCCGGGCGTACCTGCGCGACCCGGAGCTGGCTCTGGAAGCGCTGGACGGTGTCATCGCCCGGACAGACATCCTGTGTTTCACGCTCGAGCGCTTCGTCAACGAGGTCAACGGTGTCTGGCAGGAGGTCGCGGTGTGCGACGGCAGCCGACTGGTGCTCTGGCATGGCGAGGACGTCGGACCCGGCGAGGGCCCGCCCGGCTCGATGACCTCGTCGATCCGGGTCGTGCCGATGTCGGTCGTGGCCGAGGTGGGCACCCGGCGGCGACTCCAACGCGGCGCCGACGGCGACCTACGGGTCGACGCGGTCGACGTCTACGTCCTGCTCAACTCGTTCGATGACGGGAACCTGTCCGGATCGGGCGACGACGGTGGGCCGCCGCTGCGTCAGGACGCGCTGCGGTTCGTGAAGACCCTCGATGATGGCGGTATGGGGCAGATCGCCCGACTTGAGGATTTTGCCAAAACTATCGCATCGATGGTCGGTCGCCCGCTCTGAAAAGGCTCCTCGCTGGCCGGCGGTCCGCTGCCCACATTCCGGGAGCCCAACACAAGATCGCCGTCTTGGTACCGAATGCTACGCGACGTGTCGTTCCTGGTACACAGACGCTGATCTCCGCCAGCCGTCCCGGGATGTGGGACGCCACCATCGACGACGCCGCGACCGACAGGAACCGCGGGCGGCGTACCCGGCGACTACGCTGCGGAGTCTGGGCCGGCGATCTCCACGTCGTCGCGGGTACGCAGCACATGGATGCAGTCGCCCGGGCAGTCCTTGGAGGCGTCGATCACATCGAGCCGCAGATGGTCGGGAACGTCCACGCGGGTGCCGGCCGTGACGCACAATTCACCCGACGCGTCCTTGACGTAGGCGAGGCCATCGACATCGAATTCAAAGACATCGGGTGCGTACTGGACACAGAGCCCGTCACCGGTACAAAGGTCCTGGTCGACCCAGACCCGAAGCGCCTCATCAGTCACCGGAGCCTCCTGTCAGCAACCGTACCTCCGGGCCGATAACGACCTTGTGACAGGGGCGACGGGTAGGGGAAACCGTCGCAGCGAACAGTTAGTGTTTAACAAGAACAGTTTCAGCCTCACGATCGTTGTGGTGTCGGGTATCCAAGAGCTGTCGCGATCGAGGGGCGGGGACGGACCCCCGGGGAGGTGGGACGTGGCACGCAGTGAGGACGCCGATGCGCGGGCCGCACGCTGGGAAAGGGAGGCCCACGATCTCTCCACACAGGTCAGCTTCCTTCAGGAGGAGCTGGCCCTGGTCCGTCGCAAGCTGACCGAGAGCCCGCGGCACGTCCGCCAGCTCGAGGAGCGGCTCGCGGCGACACAGGCCCAGCTGTCGCGCCTGACCGAGAACAACGAGCGGCTCGTGGCTACCCTCAAGGAGGCCCGGGCCCAGATTGTCACCCTCAAGGAGGAGGTCGACCGTCTCGCCCAGCCCCCGAGCGGGTACGGCGTGTTCCTCGCCCGCCACGACGACACCACGGTGGACGTGTTCACCGGCGGTCGCAAACTCCGCGTCGCCGTCTCGCCGGCGATCGAAGTCGAAACCCTGCGACGCGGCCAGGAGGTGCTGCTCAACGACGCCCTCAATATCGTCGACGCGCTCGGCTTCGAGCGGGCCGGCGAGGTCGTGATGCTCAAGGAGGTGCTGGAGAGCCTCGAGGGCGGTCCGGCCGACCGTGCGCTGGTCATCTCGCACGCCGACGAGGAGCGCGTGGTCTATCTGGCCGACACGCTCACCGGCGCGGTGCTACGCCCTGGAGACTCCCTGCTCATCGAGCCCCGATCGTCGTATGCGTATGAGCGGATCCCGAAGAGCGAGGTCGAGGAGCTCGTCCTTGAAGAGGTTCCCGACATCGACTACCAGGACATCGGCGGCCTCGACCGGCAGATCGAGCAGATCCGCGACGCGGTGGAGCTGCCTTTCCTGCACGCCGATCTGTTCCGCGAGCACCAGCTCCGCCCGCCGAAGGGTGTGCTGCTGTACGGGCCGCCCGGCTGCGGCAAGACGCTCATCGCCAAGGCCGTCGCCAACTCTCTCGCGAAGAAGATCGCCGAGCGACAGGGTGCCGAGAAGAAGTCCAGCTACTTCCTCAACATCAAGGGACCCGAGCTGCTCAACAAGTACGTCGGCGAGACCGAGCGGCACATCCGGCTGATCTTCCAGCGGGCTCGGGAGAAGGCAAGCGAGGGTACGCCGGTCATCGTCTTCTTCGACGAGATGGACTCGGTATTCCGTACCCGCGGCTCGGGCGTCTCCTCCGACGTGGAGAACACGATCGTGCCGCAGCTGCTGAGCGAGATCGATGGTGTCGAAGGCCTCGAGAACGTCATCGTCATCGGCGCCTCCAACCGCGAGGACATGATCGACCCGGCGATCCTGCGACCGGGCCGGCTGGATGTGAAGATCAAGATCGAGCGGCCGGACGCGGAGGCGGCGAAGGACATCTTCAGCAAGTACATCCTCGCCGACCTGCCGCTGCACGCCGATGATGTGGCCGAGCACGGCGGCTCCAAGGAGGACTGCGTCGCGGCGATGATCGAGGCCGCGGTGCTACGCATGTACTCGGAGACCGAGGAGAACCGCTTCCTCGAGGTGACCTACGCCAACGGCGACAAGGAGGTCCTGTACTTCAAGGACTTCAACTCCGGCGCCATGATCCAGAACATCGTCGACCGCGGCAAGAAGATGGCGATCAAGGAGTTCCTGGCCACCAACCAGAAGGGCATGCGACTGCAACACCTGCTCGACGCATGCGTGGACGAGTTCCGCGAGAACGAGGACTTGCCCAACACGACCAACCCGGACGACTGGGCCCGCATCTCCGGCAAGAAGGGCGAACGGATCGTCTACATCCGTACGCTCATCTCTGGCGGCAAGGGCATGGAGTCGGGTCGGGCCATCGATACCGTCAGCAACACCGGCCAGTACCTGTAGCGGACGCACACCGGCGGCGCCCGCCACACCGGGGCGGGCGCCGCCGGCTGTCCGGTACCGTCGCGCGGTTTACGCTCGATGGGGACCTGATCGAGCGCGAACGCGACCCGGCATGACCGAGCCGGCAGCGAGCGAGCATCACAGGGCCAGCGGGTGGCAGGTGCGCACCGAGCGCGGAGGCCGCGGAGGCGAGGAAGCATGACCGAGCGCAGAGGCGAGGCAGCATGACCGTACTACGGGTGATGGGGACGGAGGTCGAATACGGCATCTCCGTGCCCGGCCAGCCCGCGGCCAACCCGATGGTGACCTCGTCCCAGGTGGTCAACGCCTACGGTGCCCGCCCGGAGCTGACCCGCGGCGGCCGGGCGAGGTGGGATTACGAGGAGGAGTCGCCGCTGCGTGACGCCCGCGGCTTCACCTACTCGGGTGCGCTCTACGACCCGGCCGAGGCGCTGGCCGACGAGGATCTCGGCCTGGCCAACGTGATTTTGACCAACGGCGCCCGTCTCTACGTCGACCACGCCCACCCCGAGTACTCGACTCCTGAGGTGACCAACCCGCTCGACGCGGTGCGCTGGGACAAGGCGGGCGAGCGGGTGATGGCGGAAGCGGCCCGCCGGGCGGCAACCGTTCCCACCGTGGGCGCCATCCACCTGTACAAGAACAACACCGACAGCAAGGGTGTCAGCTACGGGGCGCACGAGAACTACCTGATGAAGCGGCAGACGCCGTTCGCCGACATCGTGACCCACCTCACTCCTTTCTTCGTCACGCGGCAGATCGTCTGCGGAGCGGGTCGGGTGACCATCGGCCAGGACGGCTCGCAGGCGGGGTACCAGATCTCGCAGCGAGCCGACTTCTTCGAGGTCGAGGTCGGCCTGGAGACCACCCTGAAGCGTCCGATCATCAACACCCGGGACGAGCCCCACGCCGACGCCGACAAGTACCGCCGGCTGCACGTCATCGTCGGCGACGCCAACCTCTCCGAGATATCGACCTACCTGAAACTGGGGACGACCTCGCTGATCCTCGCGATGATTGAGGCGAAGGCGCTCCCGGCCGACCTCGGCATCGCCGACCCGGTCGCCGAACTGAAGTCGGTCAGCCACGACCCGGGGCTGACCCACCTGGTGCGGTTGCGCGACGGCCGCCGGCTCACCGCGCTCGATGTGCAGTGGGCCTACCTGGAACGGGCACGCGCGTTCGTCGAGGTCGACGGCACCGACGAGATGACCGCCGATGTCCTGGACCGGTGGGAGAGCGCGCTCGACCGGCTGGGACGCGATCCGATGCTCTGCGCCACGGAGCTGGACTGGGTAGCGAAGCTGCGTCTCATCGAGGGCTACCGCGAGCGGGAGGAACTCGGCTGGGCCTCGCCGAAGCTGCAGCTGGTCGACCTGCAGTATGCCGATGTACGGCCGGAGAAGGGGCTCTACCACCGGCTCGTCGCGCGTGGGTCCATGCAACGGCTCCTCACCGATGAGCAGGTCACCACGGCGATGACCGAACCGCCGGAGGACACCAGGGCGTACTTCCGGGGTCGGTGCCTGGCCAAGTACGCCGCCGAGGTCGTCGCGGCCAGCTGGGACTCGGTCATTTTCGATGTGGGGCGCGAATCGTTGGTCCGCGTCCCCATGATGGAACCGGAGCGCGGCACCAAGAAGCATGTCGGTGCCCTGTTCGACCGGTGCCCGAGCGCCAAGGACCTACTGGAGGTACTTACCGGCGGGTGAGCACGCCCGCGCACGGGTACCACGACAGTAGATCTGCTACCGGGGGCGATCAGATGTTTGCCCTGGCAACGCCGTGGTGGCGTGCAGCATGAGGGCGGTACCACGAGATACGGTTGGCACGCAGGCTGCCGTACCGTCGCACCGACCGACGAGGCGCAGAGCGGCGGCGAGCGAGGAGGACGACCATGTCAACCCGTGACACCGGCGGTCAGTCGCAGGCGGGCCGCACCCGCCGGGATGACGAGATCGAGGAGTCGACCGCCGAGGCGAATGCGGAGGTGGCCGAGCGGCACGCCGAGCTGACCGAGAATGTCGACGACCTGCTCGATGAGATCGATTCGGTTCTCGAGGAGAACGCCGAGGAGTTCGTCCGCGGATACGTCCAAAAAGGTGGAGAGTAGGTAAGCCGGCCATCGCTGGCTGTGCCAGGTGCTCACTGGGCCGTGGGCCGCGCGATCGGAGTGAGCGCCAAGGGCTAGGTTTAGGCGGTCCCCCTACGTGAAAGGACAGCAGTGGCGGCGGGTCCCGATCCATCCGGACGCATACCGGCGGTGTTCACCAATGCCGGCACCTCATCGTTCACCGACTTCCTCGGCGTCGCCGCTCCGGAGCTACTACCCGGCCGGCGCTCGTTGCCCCAGCCCATGACGGTCGACCTGGCCCCGCACGGCACCACGATCGTCGCCATCGCCACCACTGACGGCGTCGTCATGGCCGGCGACCGGCGCGCGACCATGGGTAACCTCATCGCGAGTCGTGATATCGAGAAGGTTCACGCCGCCGATGCCTACTCCCTGATCGGCGTCGCCGGCACGGCCGGTGTCGGGGTCGAGCTGATGCGGCTGTTCCAGGTCGAACTGGAGCATTTCGAGAAGATCGAGGGCGTCATGCTCTCTCTCGACGGCAAGGCCAACCGGCTGGCCACGATGATTCGTAACAACCTCGGCGCGGCGCTGCAGGGGCTCGCGGTGATCCCGATCTTCGCCGGCTTCGATCTGGATGCCAAGGATCCGCGGCGAGCCGGCCGGCTGTTCAGTTTCGACGTGGCCGGCGGGCTGTACGAGGAGAGCGGCTATGACGCCATCGGCTCGGGTTCGCTGTTCGCCAAGTCGTCGTTGAAGAAGCGCTACCAGGCGGATGTTTCCACCGACGACGCCATGCGGCTGGCCGTCGAGGCGCTGTACGACGCGGCTGACGACGACACGGCCACCGGCGGGCCCGACCTGGTGCGCCGGATCTACCCGGTTGTGATGACCGCGACCGCCAGCGGTACCAACCGGCTCAGCGACGAGCAGGCGGGAACGATCGCTGAGTCCGTTGTGGAGGGTCGAACAGCCAACCCGGGCGGCTGAGTCCCCGCCGCTATCGTCCACAGTAGACCTCTCGAAGGAGAAGCAGCCGCCGTGTCCATGCCGTTCTATGCGTCGCCTGAGCAGGTCATGCGGGACCGCTCGGAGTACGCCCGTAAGGGCATCTCCCGCGGCCGCAGCGCGATTGTCGTCTCGAACACGGACGGCGTGCTCTTCGTCGCCGAGAACGTGACCTCGTTGCGTAAGGTCAGCGAGATCTACGACCGGATCGGCTTCGCCGCGGTCGGGCGGTACAACGAGTTCGAGAACCTGCGCGCCGCCGGCGTGCGCATGGCCGACCTGCGCGGGTATTCCTACGATCGCCGCGACGTCAACGCCCGCGCGCTGGCCAACGCGTACGCCCAGACCCTGGGCGCCATCTTCACCGAGCAGCAGAAGCCGTTCGAGGTCGAGATCTGCGTGGCCGAGGTCCGCTCGTCGGTCGCCGACGACGAGTTGTTCCGGATCACCTACGACGGCTCGGTCAGCGACGAGCACGGTTTCGTGGCGATGGGTGGGCAGGCCGAGGCGATCGCCAATGTGGTCAAGCGGGGGTACCACGACGATATCGGGCTCGGCCCGGCGCTGGCCCTCACGGTGGAGGCACTCGGCAGCGTCGGCGGCGAGGGAGGCGCTCCGCGCCAGCTCACCGGCGCGCAGCTCGAGGTGGCGGTGCTGGACCGCAACCGGCCCGGCCGGGCCTTCCGGCGGGTGACCGGCGCCGCGCTCGACGCCCTGCTCGCGACCACGGTACCGGCACCGGCGGGCTCCGAACCGGCCGCGGACGCCGCTTCGGCCGAGCCGGTGGTCCCCGATGAGGGGGAGAGCGTCGAGGAGGCGCAGCCGACACCGCCGCCGGCACCGCCGGCGAGGCCCAAGAAGGCCAACGGCAACGGGAACGGCGCCTCCGCCGGCTGACCGGGGGTTCCCGATTTGCACGTGAAGCATGTGTTCAAAGTGCGACAGTTGACCGGTCGGTCGTGCGGCGGCCGGTACCGCTGTGGCTAAACTGTCGGCCGCAAGCTGGTTAACTGAGGGAGACGCAAGGGATGAGAGTTCTGTTGACCGGTGCCGCCGGCTTTCTCGGCTCGCACTGTCTCCGGCACCTGATGGTCAACACGGACTGGGATGTGGTCTGCCCGGTCAGCTTCGAGCACAAGGGTCTGCCGGAGCGGATCACCACAGCGGTCGATCATGAAGAGTGGTGGGACCGCGTGACGGTGGTCAAGTGCGATCTCTCTTCGCGGATCAACGACACAACGGTCACCAGGTTCGGGCACATCGACTACATCGTCAACTACGCGGCCGACTCCCACGTCGACCGCTCTATCGTCGATCCGGTCACCTTCATCAAGAACAACGTCGACGTCGTCCTCAACATGCTCGAGTTCGCCAGGGTCGCCAAACCCAAGGCCTTCCTCCAGATCAGCACGGACGAGGTGTACGGCCCGGCGCCCGAGGGCTACGCGCACGCCGAGTGGGACGCGGTCATACCGTCCAACCCGTACAGCGCCTCCAAGGCGGCGCAGGAGGCGATCGCGATCAGCTACTGGCGCACCTACGAGGTGCCGCTGATCATCACCAACTGCATGAACCTGATCGGGGAGACCCAGGACCCCGAGAAGTTCGTCCCGATGACCATCCAGCGGGTCATGCGGGGCGAGGAGGTGCCGATCCACGCGTCCGCCTCGGGCAAGGTCGGCTCCCGGTTCTATCTGCACGCGCGGAACATGGCCGACGCCGTGCTGTTCCTGCTGCGGCGCGGAAGTATCTCGATGTACTCGGCCGGCGCGGACCGCCCCGACAAGTACCACATCGTCGGCGAGCGTGAGATCGACAATCTGGAGATGGCTCAGCTCATCGCGAAGATGATGGACAAGGAGCTCAAGTACCGGCTGGTCGACTTCCACTCCTCGCGTCCGGGCCACGACCTGCGGTACGCGCTGGACGGACGGAAGCTCGCGGAGGTCGGCTGGACGATGCCGGTGCCGTTGGAGGAGTCCCTGCACACCCTGATCGACTGGACACTACGCAACCCGATGTGGGCCGACCGAGAGGCCTCCGGCTGAGCGGGTCCCGGACTTGAAGATCACCCCGCTGGAGCTACCCGGCGCGTATGAGGTCCAGCCCTCGCCGTACGCCGACGACCGGGGTTCCTTCCTCGAGTGGTACCGGGCCGACCACCTCGCCCCGCACCTCGGCTTCACACCGCGGTGGACGCAGGCGAACCTGTCCACATCACGGGCGGGCGTGGTCCGCGGGGTGCACGTCACCGCCATCCCGCCCGGTCAGGCGAAGCTGGTGACGTGTGCGCGGGGGCGCGTGTTCGATGTCGTGGTCGACATGAGAGTCGGCTCGCCCACGTACGGGCGGTGGGCCGGCACTGTGCTCGACGATGACGACCGCACCTCCCTCTACGTCGGTGAAGGTCTGGGCCACGGCGTCTGCGCGCTCACCGACGACGCCACGGTGGTCTACCTGTGCAGCGAGGTCTTCAACGGCTCCCTGGAACGGGCGATGACACCGTTGGACCCGGATGTCGGCATCGCCTGGCCGGTCCCGTCGCCGATGCTCTCGAAGAAGGACAGGACCGCGCCCACGCTGGCCGACCTGCGTGACCGTGGCGTGCTCCCGACGTGGGACGCCTACCTCGCGCTCCGCGGCTGAGCCACGTGCGTTTTCGTTTCGGAGCTACGCCTTGCGATCAACAGGGAGCAGCGGGCCTGGCGCGGCCAGGGGGTCCGCCACCAGCGGGACCGCAACGTCCTCCTCGAGCGGCTGCCAGGTCGCCGACCGGTTTCCGCGCAGGGTCAGCAGACTCGCGAACAGCCCTGAGAAGATCACCAGTACGCCGGTGGCGATCAACGTTGCGGACGGCACGACGACCCGGATCGCTGCCCGGGCGTCCTGGCTGCCGAATCCGGTGTGTCCCCAGGCCGAGAACGCGAGCAGGGTGCCGACCAGTCCGAGCGCGATGAGGACGAGACCGATCGCGGCGCAGACCTCCAGCTTGAGCACGCGGGTCCAGTTGGCCAGCCGCTTCTCGGGGACGATGCCCTCAAGCCGTCCGTACACCTCCGCAAACCCTCCGAACAGGACGAGCTGGGTGCCAACCAGTACGGCGAGACAGCTGTAGGTGAGGGCGTTGACGTCGAACGTGACGCTCCCGACGGTCACCGGCCTCAGCATGAGCGCGATCGATGCGACGCCGCCGAAGAAGCCGAGCGCGGCACCGGGGGCGATCAAGGTACGGGTCGGGGCGAGGACGAGGAGGAATCGTAGGTGTCGCCAGCCGTCTCGCCAGGTCCGCAGGTGCGGTGGCCGGCTGCGCCCGTCGGGGCGCAGCGTGGTGGGCACCTCGACGATGGAGTACCCGGCGAGCGATGCCCGGACCACGACCTCCGAGGCGAACTCCATTCCCGGCATGCACAAGCCCAGTGCGAGGATGCGGGCGCGGGAGAACCCGCGGATACCGCAGTGGAAGTCTCCGATCCCGCGCAGCCGGAACAGCCGCCGGCCGAGCCACGAGAGCACCGGGTTGCCGAGGTAGCGGTGCAGCGCAGGCATGGCTCCGCGGGCGATCCCGCCCTTGAAACGGTTGCCCATCACGACGTCGTGACCCTCCCGAAGCTTTTCCAGGAACGGGCCGAGGTTGGCCAGGTCGTACGAGGCGTCCGAGTCCGCCATGATCACGTACCGGCCGCGGGCGCCTTCGATGCCGGCCATGAGCGCCCCCCCGTAGCCCCGGATCGGTGCATCCACCACTCTCGCGCCGTTGTCGATGGCTATCTGCTGGGAGCCGTCGGTCGAGCCGTTGTCGCTGACGATGACCTCGCCTTGGACGCCCAGGTCAGCCAGGCACTTGACCGCCTTCTGGACGCACCCGGCCAGCGTCTCCGCCTCGTTGAGGCACGGCAGTACGACGCTGAGCTCTACGAAGTCGGTAACGGTGTCATCGGTGAACAAGGCTCATCCTCTGTTCGGGTGGCGGTGCCGGCCGGCCTTCAGACGCCTGGCCAGCTAACCGTAGCGTCCCGGTGCGGCGGCGGAAGCCAGGTCACACGAACCGGCGTACCGCATGCCAGTAGACCCGCATCAGCGCGTTGAGCGGCGCACGTATGGCGCCAGGAATCGGGATCAGGTCGCTGTCGACGGTGTCGGAGAGCACCCGCATCCATTCCCGGTCCTTGACCAGCAACGTGGATCGGACCAGCCGACGCCGAGCCCGAACGTCCCCCCGGTGCCGCCACAGCCAGCCCCAGCCGCGGAGCTTTGCGGCGAGGAAGCCCTGCCGGGCGGCGAGGACCACCATCGCGGCCTCCAGGGCGAGCAGCGCCGGGGCGAGCAGAAGCAACGCCCGCCAGCTCCACAGCGTGCAGAGGAACATGAGGCGGTTGCGCTCCGACAGATAGGTTTTGTTGGGGTTCCGGCCGAACTCGTACTGGTGCAGTGAGGTCGCGTCGGGCACGTTGACCACGCGGAGTCCGAGCTGCCAGGTGCGGATGGAGAGCTCGGCGTCCTCGTGGAAGGCGAAGTACTTGTCGTAGAAGCCGCCCAACCGCTGCCAGTGGCTCCGCCGCGTCACCAGACATGCGCCCATGGCTCCGGCGACATCGGTCGGGCCGGTTCGGGTCTCCGGCTGGCCGAGCCCGCCCACCCAGCTCAGGCCCAGGACGTGCACCACGTTGCCGTTGGAGTTGAGCAGGTCGGGCTGATCGTAGAGGCGGACCGCGCCCGCGGCGATCGCCACGTCCGGCTGGTCCAGCTCCTCGACCAGACGGGCCAGCGTGTTCGGTTCGACCACCAGGTCGGAGTTGATCAACGCGACATAATCCCCGGTACCGGAAGCGACGCCGGCGTTGACGCCGCCCGAGAAGCCCAGGTTCACCCCGGAGCGGATGAGGGTCACCCCGGGGAGGGTGCCGAGGTGGTCGGCGTCGTCGGTGGTGCAGCCGTTGTCCACGAGGTAGACGTGGACGTCCACCTTCTCGGAGCTGAGCAGGGCGTGGACGGCCGACCGGAGCAGGGGTTCGGCCAGCCAGCAGAGCACCACGGCGTCGATGCGCGGCTTGCCATCCGCCGACGCCTGCGGAGGCGGATCAGGCAGGCAGTCCGCCGACGCCTGCGGAGGCGGATCAGATAAGCCATGAATCGGGTCGGCAGACATCGCTAGCGGCAGCCTAACCGGTCTGAGCGGGCGCCGAACTGACGACCGGAGACTCCCGCCCGATGAGGAACACCGTCGCCACCAGTCCCGCTACCACCACCCAGGTGGCGCAGGCGTACGCCAACTCGACCCGCAGTCGTACGACACCGGGCAGCGCGGTGATCACGGCCAGGGTGACGGCGCCGGCCACCCACGCATACATCTGCTCCTTGTGCCGGTGCAGCGAGATCGCCGCCTGGCCGAGGATGAGCGCGAGCAGGTAGGCCAAGGTCCCGGCGCTCAGGATGGCGAAGTCGACCCAGCTCAACGCGGGCGGTGCCTTGAACAGTGCGTGGATGAGCCACGGGCCCGCCACGATCGCCGGTATGCCGGCCGCCAGCATGAGTGCGGTGACGACCGCGGCCGCGTGGCCGACCATCCGGTGCAGCTTCTGCGTCTCGCCAACCGCGGCTGCCGCGGCGAGCCCGGAGAGCAACGAGGCCTGGATCGCGGAGTAGATGAACACCGGAATCCGGATCAGAATTAGCGCGGAGAGCAGCGCGGCCGTCAGGCTGCTGACCGCCGGGGCGAGGAGTCTGGCGCCGACCACCGCCGAGTTGAGCGCGAACTGGCCCAGCAGCATGGAGATCAACAGTGGCCCCACGCCGCGGCCCAATTCACGGCTGTCACTCGGTGGCCCCGGCTGCGACATCTGGCGCACCGGTCGGGCCACCGCCAGCGTGGCCAGAAACGGCGCCACCGCGAGGATCAGCCCGAACAGAGCTGCCGACCGCAGCCCGGCCGCGGCCAGGAACACCGACAGCACGATGCGCAGTACGCCATCCCAGCCGAGCTGCCGGCTGTAGACATCGAAGTGGGCCATGCCGGCGCTGACCCCGCGGACCGGGCTGTACACGGCGATCGCCGCGATCGACAACGCGGTTACCACGACAAGGCTGAGCTCACCGTCGAAGAACCGCGCAGCGAGGACCGGCGAGGTGACCGCCATCACCAGCCACACTGCGCCGCACAGGACGAAGGCGAGGAGGAATCCGCGACGCAGCACTGGACGGGCACCGACACCGGCGACCCGGCGGGTCGCCGACGTCCGGGTGACCTCTTGCTCGATCGGGTAGAACAGCCCCAATCCGATCGAGTAGACGAACGACCAGAGCACGGACAGGTCGGCCATCTGTGCCACGGGAAGCGTGTGCCCGGCTATCGCGAGATGCACGTACGAAGCGATGCCCAGTACGGCCAGTCCCACCGCCACCCGGAGGGTGCCCTGGGGGAGCAGCCCGACGAACCGGCTCAAAGGCCTATTCACAAACCGCTCGCAAGCTGCGGGGCTCGCTGCCGCTCGCTCCTCGCGCTCGCAACCAATCACAAACCGCTCGCAAGCTGCGGGGCTCGCTGCCGCTCGCTCCTCGCGCTCGCGTCATCGCCACAGCAGCGAAATGTACGCCACATCAGGTGCCAGGTTGGGCTGGACCGGTAGCGTTGCGCGCGTGCAGGAGACACCGATGCCGGGCACGGGAACCGAAGGGCTCGCGTACGCGGACCGTCTGCAGCGTCTCGGTGGCGCCCGTTGGAAGCGACTGGTCAACGCCCAGGCGCCGTATCGCTGGAACATCCGGCGGCTCGATCTGGGCCGTACCCTCGACGTGGGCTGCGGCATCGGGCGCAACCTCACCCATCTGGACGGCAACGGGGTCGGCGTCGACCACAACCCCGCTTCGATCGCGGCCTGCACCGCCAAGGGCCTGCAGGCATACACGGTCGAGGGATTCCTGGCCTCAACACATGCCCGGCCGGGGTCGTTCGACTCGATGCTCGCCGCCCACGTCATCGAGCACATGGCCGAACCGGACGCCCGCCGTGTGGTCGCCATGTATCTTCCGTACGTGCGCGAGGGCGGCAAGGTCGTGTTCATCACGCCGCAGGAGCGCGGGTACGCCAGCGACGCCACTCACGTGCGCTTCGTCGGGTTCGATGAGACGGCGGATCTCGTCCAGGCGCTCGGACTACGGCTCGAGCGTCAGTTCTCTTTCCCATTTCCCCGGCCGGCAGGCCGAGTGTTCACCTACAACGAGTTCGTCACCATTGCCCGCAAGGTTTGAGTCAGCACGTTTCCGTTGATCATTCCTGCGGCTACTGTTTCAGCTATGGACCGGCGCATCTTCGGGCTCGAGACCGAGTACGGCGTCACCTGCACGTACAAGGGCCAGCGCCGTCTCTCGCCGGATGAGGTCGCCCGGTACCTGTTTCGCCGGGTCGTCTCGTGGGGCCGGTCGAGCAACGTGTTCCTCCGCAACGGTGCTCGGCTCTACCTTGACGTGGGATCACACCCCGAGTACGCAACGCCCGAATGCGATTCGGTCTCCGACGTCGTCGTGCATGATCGGGCCGGCGAACGGATCCTCGAGGGCCTGCTCGTCGACGCCGAGAAGCGCCTGCACGACGAAGGCATCGCCGGCGAGATCTACTTGTTCAAGAACAACACCGACTCGGCCGGCAACTCGTACGGCTGTCACGAGAACTACCTCGTCTCCCGGCATGGGGAGTTCGGCCGGCTGGCCGACATTCTGATCCCGTTCCTGGTTACCCGGCAGCTGATCTGCGGCGCCGGCAAGGTGCTGCAGACTCCGCGCGGAGCCGTCTACTGCCTGTCCCAACGGGCCGAGCACATATGGGAAGGCGTCTCGTCCGCGACCACCCGCTCCCGCCCCATCATCAACACCCGTGACGAGCCCCATGCCGACGCCGAGTGGTACCGGCGATTGCACGTCATCGTCGGCGACTCGAACATGAACGAGGTCACCACCCTGCTGAAGATCGGATCTGCGGACCTGGTGCTGCGGATGATCGAGGCCGGCGTGGCGATGCGGGACCTGACGCTGGAGAACCCGATCCGGGCGATCCGCGAGGTCTCCCACGACATCACCGGTCGTCGCAAGGTACGTCTGGTCAACGGCAAGGAGTGCAGCGCGCTGGAGATCCAGCAGGAGTACTTCGCCCGGGCCAGCGAGTTCGTCGACCGCCGCGGCTCGGACCCGACCGCCAAGCGGGTCATAGACCTGTGGGGCCGGATGCTGACCGGGGTGGAGACCGGCGATCTGTCCGGCGTCGAGCGCGAGATCGACTGGGTGACGAAGCTGAAGCTGATCGAGCGGTACCAGGGCAGGAACGAGCTGCCGCTCTCCCACCCGCGGATCGCCCAGATGGACCTCGCCTACCATGACCTGCGCCGCAACCGGGGACTCTACGCCCTGCTCGAGCGCAAGAAGTCGGTCGACCGGGTCGCCTCCGACGTGGAGATCTTCGAGGCGAAGGAGACGCCACCGCAGACGACTCGGGCACGCTTGCGCGGTGAATTCATCCGGCACGCCCAGGAGAAGCGGCGCGACTTCACGGTCGACTGGGTCCATCTCAAGCTCAATGACCAGGCTCAGCGCACTGTGCTCTGCAAGGATCCGTTCCGCGCGTACGACGAGCGGGTCGAGCGGCTCATCGCCAGCATGTGAGGGGGACGGGCTGTGACCGGACCTGAGCACGACGACGATCTGAACCCCGAGTACCGGGCAAGAGCGGCCGAACGGGAGGCCAACGAGGAGCCGATCACCGGCCCGATGGGCGCGCTGGGCGGGGTGGTGTTCGCCCCGAAGGACCACTTCACCAACCCGCACCGGCAAGGCTGGCTACAGCGGCGACAGACCAAAGTCTTGGCCGAGATCGAACGCAACCGCCGGGGCGAGTACCGGGTGCCGACATGGGTGTTGTCGTTGACTCTCGTGCTCATAGTCGCCGGCCTGGTTGCGCTCTTCATGTTCGTCTAGCGACATGTCCTTTGTGGACATGAACTGGACCCGGATGGCCCGGGCCGCCGAGCTATCACGGCGGCGAGCGTCGAGGTGAGCCCGTAGCGTCGCTTGCTGCTACTCTCGAACACGTGTCCCGTACCCGGACGGAGCGCCTCGTCAATCTGGTGATCTGTTTGCTGGCGACGCGACGGTTCCTGACCGCCGCGCAGATCGCGGCCACGGTACCGGGGTACGAGCACGACGTCGATGACCCCCGCGAGCACGAGGCGTTCCAGCGCAAGTTCGAGCGCGACAAAGCCGAGCTGCGCGACCTGGGGGTACCGCTGGAGACCGGCACGACGAGCGCGTTCGACACCGAGCCGGGGTACCGGATCGCCCGCAATGACTACGCCCTGCCTGACCTGCACCTCGAACCGGACGAGGCCGCGGCCGTCGGCATCGCCGCCCGGTTGTGGCGGCATGCAGGGCTCGCCGCCGCGGCATCGTCCGGTCTGCTCAAACTGCGGGCGGCCGGCGTCGACCTCGACCCGGAGGCCACCTTGGGAGTCGAGCCGGTGGTCACGGTCGATCCCGCCTTCGGGCCGTTGCAGCAGGCCGCGCGGGAGCGGCAGGAGGTCCGGTTCGATTACCGCACGCCCGAGGACGATGCTTCGACCAGCAGGTGGTTGCAGCCGTGGGGCGTGGTTTCCTGGCACGGCCGGTGGTACGTCGTCGGGTATGACCTCGACCGAGCCGCTACCCGCTGCTTCCGGCTCTCCCGCATCGTCGGTAGCGTCACCGCCGTCGGCGAACCGGTGGCGTTCACGCGCCCGCCCGACGTTGACCTGATCAGCCACGTGGCCCGGTGGACAGATCCGGTCGAACACTCCGGCCGCGCCACGCTGCTGCTCAAGCCGGGCCGGGCGGCGGGCATCCGCCGCTACGCCGACGAGGTCGTGCCCGGCGCCGACGGCGATCGCGCGGTTGTGCGCTACAGCGACCCGGACTCCTTCGCCCGTTGGCTCGCGGCGTACGGCGCGGATCTGATCGTCCTCGACCCGGACGAGGTGCGCAAAGCGATCATCGCCCGGCTGCGTGACCTGGCCGGCGACGAGCCTCACGACGCGGTCGCCGCGGCCGCATCGAGGCAGGCACCGTGAGCGCCTCCACCCGGGTGGCCGCGGAGCGGGCGGTCGGCGACCGGCTCGCGCGGTTGCTCAACCTGGTCCCGTACCTGCTCGCCCGTCCTGGCATCCCGATCGGCTCCGCCGCAACGGATCTCGGCGTGTCCGAGAAGCAACTGCGGGAGGACCTCGAGTTGCTGTGGGTCTGCGGGCTGCCCGGGTACGGGCCGGGCGACCTGATCGACATGGCCTTCGACGGGGACCACGTGACGGTCACGTACGACGCGGGTATCGACCGGCCGCTGCGCCTCACCCAGGATGAGGCGATGGCGCTGATCGTGGCGTTGCGGATGCTGGCCGAAGTGCCTGGGGCCCACGATCGCGACGCTGTCGAGCGGGCTCTGGCGAAGATCGAGTCGGCCGCCGGCGACGCCGCCGCTGAGCTTGCCGTCGCCGCGGCCGCGACGGCCAGGCATATCGCCAGCGACCGGTTGGCCGATCTGCAAGGGGCGGTGCAACGCCGACGCGCCCTGCGAATCACCTACTACACGGCGACCCGTGACGAAGTGACTGAGCGGGTCGTCGACCCGATGCGGGTGCTCGTCGCCGAAGGGCGGGCATACCTTGAAGCCTGGTGCCGGCGGGTCGAGGCCGTCCGCCTGTTCCGCGTGGACCGGATCGACTCCAGCGAGGAGCTCGACGAGCCCGCCGCGCCACCACCCGATGCCCAACCACACGACGTGAGCGGCGGGGTCTTCACGCCCAACGACGAGCTGCCACTGATCACCCTCCGCATCGGCCGCTGGGAGCGGTGGATCACCGAGTACTACCCGTGTGAACGGGTGGTGGAGGAGTCGACCGAGCGCTGGCTGGTCTCCCTGCGCGCCTCCGACCTGAGCTGGGCCCGCCGGATGGTGATGGGGCTGGGCCCCGGCGCCACAGTCGTGTCGCCGCGGGCGCTCGCCGACGCGGTACGCGCCGAAGCAATGGCTGCCCTGTCGAGCTACGACTGACCCCCTGGCAACGCCAGACATCCACGGCCCCAGAACTGGGATCCCCCGCACGGTGGGAGAACGGGCCGTTAAGGTCAGATCATGCTGGTCTGGATCGCCCTGGGCATGATCGTCGTCGGTGTGCTGTTACTGGCACTGACCGTGCTGGCCGTGATCGGCCGGATCCGCCCGCTCGCCGCCGCTGGTCACCGCCTTCGGCGGCGGGCAGAGGAGGCCCGCGCACTGCAGACGAGGCTCGATACGCTGCGGCAGAGCACGCTGTCCCTCCAGAACGGCGTGTCCGAGGCGGCCAAGCGCATGGCCCGCCTCCGCGGCGAGTAGCGGCGTCGCAGTGTGCGTGCCGGCCGATGACACGTGAGGTGCAGTTTCGCCCGGCCCGAACGTAGGATGGTCGGCATCGTCGAGCAGTGAGGTGGCGGACATATGAGCGGTGCGATCAGGCCGTGGCACATCATCGTCCTTGTTGTGGTGCTGGTGCTGCTCTTCGGCGCTAAGCGCCTGCCGGACGCGGCCCGGTCCCTCGGGCGTTCCATGCGCATTCTCAAGGCGGAGACCCGCGGCCTTCAGGAGGACGACGTCCAAGCCAAGGCTGAGGCGCAGTCGGGCCGGCAGCCGTTGGAGGGCCAGGTGACCGACGATCAGCCGTCGCCGATGGTCAACCCGGTTCAGCACATCCGCGACAAGTAGAGCCTCTCCGACCGTGAGCCCGGCGAGGGGTCGCCGGCCCAGTAACTTCCAGCGTGCGGCCGACGGCTCGATGACGCTCATCGAGCATCTGCGCGAGTTGCGCATGCGGCTGTTCCGGGCGTGCGTGGCGATCGTGGTCGGCGCCGTGGTCGGATATACGGTGGCTGGCCGCATCCAGAACTTCATGACCGAGCCGTACTGCACGTACATGCGGTCGCACACCGCGCTGCCCTCCTGCGTCATGACCGGCAGCGTGCTCGATCCGTTTCTGCTCAAGTTGAAGATCGCTCTCTACGTGGGCCTTGTTCTCGCCGCCCCGTTCTGGCTCTACCAGCTGTGGGCGTTCATAGCGCCAGGGCTGCACAAGCACGAGCGCCGCTACGGCTACATCTTCGCCGCGATCGCGACCCCCCTCTTCGCCGCCGGTTTCGTGCTCGGCTACGTCCTGGTCAACCGCAGCATGCAGTACTTCCTCGGCCTGTCCGGAAACATCACGGTCACCGTCGACCTGCAGGGTTACTTCGGCTTCGTCACCGGCGTGATGCTCCTCTTCGGCGCCGGCTTCGAGTTCCCGCTGATCGTCGCGATGCTCAACGTCGCCGGTCTCGTCTCCGCCCGGCGGCTGCTCGGTTGGTGGCGGGTGGCCATCTTCTTGATGTTTCTCTTCGCGGCCCTGGTGACGCCGACGCCGGATCCGTTCAACATGACGATCCTGGCCGCCTGTATGGCGGTGCTCTACTTCGCCGCGGTCGGCTTCGCATTCCTCAACGACCGCCGCCGAAGCCGGCGAGCGCTCTACGCGGGAGTCGGCGACGACGAGGCGTCGAAGATCGAGCCGGTGTCGCCGGTCGACGCGTCGACGTGGGGTTCGACGCGCTACGACGACCACGACGGCCGATGACGGGGAGCGCGTCGGACGAGCGGACACGCTCCCAGCGGACCACATGCGCGGTGTTGTGCAACCCGGCCGCGGGGCGTGGCCGCCACCGAGCCGTTGTGACCGCCGCGCTGGAGGCGCTGCAAACCGCCGGCCACGAGGTGCACCTACTCGATGCGAACACCGTGGACGAGGCGCTGACCGCTTGTCGTCGGGCCGTCGATGACGGCGCCGGTGCGCTGATCGCCGCGGGTGGCGACGGCACGGTCCACCTGGCGGTCCAGGCCGCCGCCGGCGGGCGCGTCGCGTTCGGAGTCATCCCCGTCGGTACGGGCAATGATTTCGCCGCTGAGGCCGGGATCCCCGCTGACCCGGTGGCCGCGGCGACGATGCTCGCCGACGCGCTCAGCGCGGGGCGCACCCGGCCGATCGACCTCGCCCGCATCGACGGCCCCGACGGCTTCATCCGCCGCTTCGTGGCTGTGCTCGGGGCCGGGTTCGACGCCCTTGTCAACGAACGCGCCAACGGCATGCGGTGGCCGAAGGGGCGCCGGCGCTACGACTTCGCTATCTTCGCCGAGCTGGTCCGGCTGCGGCCCCGGCACTACCTGCTGAGCGTCGACGGCGAGATCCTCGAGCAGGATGCGGTCCTGGTCGCGGTCGGCAACGCCGCCTCGTACGGCGGAGGCATGCGCATGTGCCCGGACGCCGACCTCGCGGACGGTCTGCTCGACGTCGTCATAGCCGGACCCATCTCGCGGACGACGTTGCTCCGGCTGCAGCCCCGGGTCTACAAGGGCACCCACGTCACCCATCCGCGGCTGATCAGCCTGCGCGCCCGCACCGTGACGATCGCGGCGGATGGGATCACTGCGTACGCCGACGGCGAGCGGATGTGTCCGCTGCCGGTCACCATCACGGTGGAGCCCGGAGCGCTCAGCCTTCTGGGGTAGGCGTCAGCCGATAGCGAGCGACAGCGCCGCGCCGAGTCCGTTCACCGCTCCCGGCGGACTGGACGGCAACACCAGTACCCGGCAGCCGGCGTCCACGGCGGCGGCGTCGGCCGGAGTATCACCGACCATGAGGGTCTCTTCTGGTGCCACGCCGAGCGCCTCGCAGGCGTACCGGAAGATGGCTGGGTCGGGTTTGCATCGGCCGACTTCGAACGAGAGGGCCCACGTCGTCACGTATTCGGCGAAACCCATGGACACGCAGAGCGACCGGATGTCAAAGCCGATGTTCGAGACTACCCCGACGGGTACCCCAGCCGCGTACAGGGCGCCCAGGACCGGCCCGGTGTCGGCATACACCCGCCAGCCCTCCGGACGCAGCAGGCGTTCGTACAAGGCCTCGGCGAACCCGTCGATGCCGGCTTCGACCGTGCGCGCGAGACCGATGTACGCGGCCCGATGAGAGCGGGAGTCCAGGTCACGATCGGCGAAGACCTCGGCCAGATGCGGCGGCACCTTGGTCGGCCGAGGCCCGCCGGCTCGGCCCACGGTCACCAGTTGATCGGCGAGTGCCGTCGCCCGGGCGAGACCGAGATCGACGCCGCAGGCGGCGGCCGCGGCGAGTACCCATTCGACCGCGTCCTCGACCTGGGCCACTGTGCCGTGGAAATCAAAGAGCACCGCCTGGACCGCGCGCCTTCGCCTGGCTGGCGCGAACGGCGGTCCGGGGGGCGGCACGCCGAGCACCATACCCAGCCGGCAGCGGCCGGTCCCGGTCCGTGCCGCCGGCTGGCCTTCCCGCCCGGATAGCCTTCTAGGTATGACGAGCCCCGCCGAGCGGTACGCCGCGGCCCGTCGTCGCTCCGCTCGTACGAACGCGCAGGCCGAGCTGCCACGCCTGGCCGCGTTCGCGGACGCACTTGCGTTCGAACTCGACCCGTTCCAGCACGAGGCCTGTTCCGCGTTGGAGCGGGGCAGCGGTGTGCTCGTGTGCGCCCCGACCGGCGCCGGCAAGACCGTCGTGGGCGAGTTCGCCGTTCATCTCGCGTTGGCCCAGGGTCGAAAGTGCTTCTACACAACCCCCATCAAGGCGCTGTCGAACCAGAAGTTCAACGACCTGACCGATGTGCACGGCGCCGACCGGGTGGGCCTGCTCACCGGGGACAACACCATCAACCCGGACGCGCCGGTCGTCGTCATGACGACCGAGGTCCTTCGCAACATGCTCTACACCGGCTCGCTTGCCCTGACGGACCTCGGCTACGTGGTCATGGACGAGGTCCACTATCTCGCCGACCGGTTCCGCGGCGGGGTCTGGGAAGAGGTGATCATCCACCTGCCGCAGTCGGTCACCCTGGTCTCCCTGTCGGCGACGGTGTCCAACGCCGAGGAGTTCGCCGACTGGCTGGTGACCGTGCGCGGAGAGACGCAGGTCGTGGTGACCGAACATCGTCCGGTACCCCTGTGGCAGCACATGCTGGTCGGGCGACGGATGTTCGACTTGTTCCACGATGCGACCGCGGCGCAGATGCACGAGGTCCATCCGGAGTTGCTCCGCTACACCCGTGAGCTGGCGCGACGGCTGGACGGCGACGGGCCGTGGGGTGGCCGGACCACACGTGCCCGACGACCGTTCGGACCCTACCGGCCGGATGTGGTGGAGCGGCTGGACCGCGAGGGGCTGCTCCCGGCGATCCTGTTCATCTTCAGCCGCGCCGGCTGTGACGCGGCCGTACAGCAGTGTCTCGCGGCCGGGCTACGGCTGACCGACCCCGAGGAGCGGGCCGAGATCCGAAGTGTCGTCGAGGAGCGGACGCGCGACATCCCGGCCGACGACCTCGCGGTGCTCGGCTACTGGGAATGGCTCGACGGGCTCGAGCGAGGACTCGCCGCCCACCACGCCGGCCTGCTTCCCACGTTCAAGGAGGTCGTGGAGGAGCTCTTCGTCCGTGGCCTGGTGAAGGCGGTCTTCGCGACCGAGACCCTCGCCCTTGGCATCAACATGCCGGCCCGATGTGTCGTGCTCGAACGGCTGGTCAAGTTCAACGGCGAGGCGCATGTGGATCTCACTCCGGGCGAGTACACGCAGCTCACCGGCCGGGCCGGGCGCAGGGGCATCGACGTGGAGGGGCATGCGGTCGTCATCTGGTCACCCGAGGTCGATCCCCGCCACGTCGCCGGGCTCGCGTCGACGCGCACATATCCGCTGCGGTCGAGCTTCCGCCCGTCCTACAACATGGCGGTCAACCTGGTGGGGTCGGTCGGCTTCGCCGAAGCACGCAAGCTGCTCGAGTCTTCGTTCGCCCAGTTCCAGGCCGACCGGTCGGTCGTGGGAATGGCCCGACAGGTCCAGCGCAACGTGGAGACTCTCGCCGCCCAAGCGATCGAAATGGCCTGCGATCAGGGGGATTTCGCCGAGTACTTCGGGATCCGGCAACACATCGGCGACCGGGAAAAGGCCCTCGCCCGTACCAGCGCCGCGAGCCGCCGGGCCGCCGCCGCGGAGTCGTTGGGTCGGTTGAAGGTCGGCGATGTGATCCGCGTTCCATCCGGTCGGCGGGCCGGCTTGGCGGTCGTGCTCGACCCCGCCGTCGCTCCGTTCGGGGAGCCACGACCATTGGTGCTCACGGAGGACCGATGGGCGGGCCGGATCGCCGCGGCCGAGTTCACCACCCCGGTGGAGGCACTGACCCGCGTACGCGTGCCCAAGCACTTCAACCACCGTTCTCCGCAGGCGCGTCGCGATCTGGCCGCGACCTTGCGTCAGGCAATGTCCGAGACCCGATCCGTGGTGTCGACGCACGGCATGGCGCGCGCCGGGCGGTCCGTCGACGACGAGGAGTTGCAGGAGCTTCGCCGGCAACTGCGCCGCCATCCGTGTCACGCCTGTCCGGACCGGGAGGAGCACGCTCGCTGGGCCGAGCGACGGGCCCGGCTCGAGCGGGACACGGCGGCGCTACGCGAGAAGGTGGCCACCCGGACGGGCTCCCTCGCCCGAACCTTCGACCAGGTCTGCACTCTGCTGGAGGAGCGCGGCTACCTTTCCGGCGGCACGATGACGGGCGCGGGACGGACACTGTCGCGGATCTGGACCGAGGCCGACCTGCTGGTCGCCGAGTGCCTCCGGCAGGGCGTGTGGGAGGGGCTCGGCCCGGCTGAACTGGCCGCCGCGGTCTCGATCGTGGTCTACGAGGCCAGGCGGGAGAGCGACGAGCGTATCTCGGTGCCGCGAGGACCCGTCGACGACGCGATCAACGCCACCC
>JBKPDY010000116.1:0-3786 GCA_046728155.1 Actinomycetota bacterium | reverse complement strand
AGCTGGAGCTTGCCCCACTTCTGGACGAGCTCACGCCCCACGACCAGGTACAGCTTTGTCCCGTCGCCGAGATTCAGGTTCAGCCGCTGGTCGACGAAGTGCTGGCGCGCGATGGAATCGGTGAAGCTGGCCGGGATCACGCCAGCGGGCGCGGTGGTGAGCTGGCGGGTGCGCTGGTCCTCGGCGACCACCTCGACCGTCACACCGCTGTTGCCGCTCAACGTGGTGAGCACCGACTTGACATTGGTCGGTGCCAGCGTGTCGGTCGGGTCGGAGATCAGACTGTCGAGCTGCTTGCCCGCCTCGTCGCTGTCCCGCCTGACCGTGTTGACGGCGGCGTTCTCCTTGGCCTGGATCAGGCCGTCGGTGACCCGACTGCTCAGGAACAGTCCGAACGTCCCGACCAGGGCACTCGTGGCGACGAGGGTGATCGTGACGACGCGTACCTGCAGCGAACGCCGCCAGGCGCGCCGCGCGGTGGCGAGGACGGAGCCGGGTGTCGTCGAGCGCAGCATCTGGTCGGTCCGTCAGGCCGTGCCAGCTTTGTAGCCCACTCCCCGGACAGTGAGGATCACCTCGGGACGCTCCGGATCGGGTTCGATCTTGGCGCGCAACCGCTGGACGTGTACGTTCACCAACCGGGTGTCGGCGGCGTGGCGGTATCCCCATACCTGTTCGAGCAGCACCTCGCGGGTGAAGACCTGGCGCGGCTTGCGGGCGAGCGCGACGAGCAGATCGAACTCCAGGGGCGTCAGCTTGACCTCATCGCCGTTGCGCAGCACGGTGTGTGCGGGAACGTCGATGGTGATCTGGTTGCCGCCGGGGCCGATCGTGAGCATCTCGGGCGCGACATCCTCGCCCCGACGCAGCCGGGCCCGCATCCGGGCGACCAGTTCCTTCGGCTTGAACGGCTTGACCACGTAGTCGTCGGCACCCGACTCCAGGCCGAGCACGACGTCGACGGTGTCGCTCTTGGCCGTGAGCATGACGATCGGCACTCCCGCCTCGGCCCGGATGGCGCGGCATACGTCGATGCCACTCATGCCCGGCAGCATCAGGTCGAGCAGGACGATGTCGGGGCGGGCCTCGCGGAACGCGGCCAGCGCCCGCTCGCCGTCGGCGACGAACGAGGGCAGGAATCCTTCGCTGCGCAGGACGATCCCCAGCATCTCCGCCAGTGCGGGATCATCATCCACCACCAGGACTCGGGCTCTCATGCAGTCAATCTTCCATCTCGGGGGGCTGATCTGGGAATGGCCGCCGTGTGCGCGTCTGCGATGCGCACCACACTGTCACCGCGGTGCAAGCAGGGCACCCTATCGGCGTTTCCGCCCAATAAGGTGCCCCTATTAACCGGGATCGGGGTCAGTAGCGGTAGTGGTCCGGCTTGTACGGGCCCTCGACCGGGACACCGAGGTACGCGGCCTGGTCCTTGGTCAGCTCGGTCAGCCTGACTCCGAGCGCGGCCAGGTGCAGCCGGGCGACCTTTTCGTCGAGCGCCTTGGGCAGCGTGTAGACGCCGATCGGGTACTGGTCCGTCTTGGTGAAGAGCTCGATCTGGGCGATGGTCTGGTTGCTGAAGGAGTTCGACATCACGAACGACGGATGACCGGTGGCGTTGCCCAGGTTCAGCAGGCGTCCTTCGGAGAGCACGATGATCGAGTGGCCGTCGTCGAAGACCCACTCGTCGACCTGCGGCTTGACGTTGACGCGATGGACATCCGCGCGCTTGGCCAGGCCGGCCATGTCGATCTCGTTGTCGAAGTGGCCGATGTTCCCGACGATCGCCTGGTGCTTCATCCGGGCCATATGCTCGGCGGTGATCACGTTGAAGCAGCCGGTCGCGGTGATGAAGATGTCCGCCGTCTCGACGACGTCTTCGATCGTGGCCACCTGGTAGCCGTCCATCGCCGCCTGCAAAGCGCAGATCGGGTCCACCTCGGTGATGACGACCCGGGCCCGCTGCCCGCGCAGTGACTCGGCGCAACCCTTGCCGACATCGCCGTACCCGCAGACGACAGCGACCTTGCCGCCGATCAGAACGTCGGTGGCCCGGTTGATACCGTCCACAAGGGAGTGCCGGCAGCCGTACTTGTTGTCGAACTTGGACTTCGTCACGGAATCGTTCACGTTGATCGCCGGGAAGAGCAGCGAGCCCGTGCTCTGCATTTCGTAGAGCCGATGCACGCCGGTCGTGGTCTCTTCCGTGACACCCTTGACGCCGGCAGCGACCCGGGTCCACCGCTGGGGATCCTGGCTCAGCGAGCGGCGCAGCAGGTCGAGGATCACCCCGTACTCCACGGAGTCACTCTCCGATGTGGACGGCACCGCCCCCGCCGCCTCGAACTCCTTGCCCTTGTGGACGAGCAGCGTCGCGTCACCGCCATCGTCGAGGATCATGTTCGGCCCGCCACCGTCCGGCCAGAGCAGTACCTGCTCGGTACACCACCAGTACTCCGGCAACGTCTCGCCCTTCCACGCATACACCGGCACGCCGCGAGGCGACTCAGCCGTCCCGTGTGGACCGACCACGACCGCCGCCGCGGCGTGGTTCTGGGTGGAGAAGATGTTGCACGAGGCCCATCGCACCTGCGCGCCCAGTGAGATCAGAGTCTCGATGAGGACGGCGGTCTGGATGGTCATGTGCAGCGAACCGGTGATCCGTGCGCCTCTGAGCGGCTGCGACTGCACGTACTCGCGCCGGATCGCCATCAGACCGGGCATCTCGTGCTCGGCGAGCTGGATCTCCTTGCGGCCAAAGGCGGCGAGCGAAAGGTCGGCGACCTTGAAATCGCCTTCGGCCACGGTCTGCGGCCGGTTCGGCGACGGCGCGGGCAGGGTGCTGGTCATGTAGCTGACTCCGGATCCGTCCGACAGGGCACGAGTGAGCGACCCCACGATACGCGGACGGCTCTGGCCGTCTGCGGTTGGGAATCCGGCGTTCGCTCGAGATGACTCCGGCTGTAGCGACAAGATCGGCGTTTCCGTACCAGAAATGCACAACGCACGAGGTGGTGGCCGCGAGCGGACTATCCACTCGGGGCCGACCACCCCGTGCTTCCCCCCGGTTTGGTTCCCCCGCGCGTTGCTCGGACCATCGTCGTAACAACGCTGCGTAGTTGAAGCATCACAGTAAGCCACCTGGCTGTCAAGGCTAAACATGAAAAAGCCGGACGAATACGTGCCAGCTAGGGCGAAATGCGTCGTACGCGCCTGGCTCGTCCGATTCTTCCGTCGGTAGGTCTGTGCTTTGATCCAGAATCGGCGGCTTGATCCAGGCAGTCGGCGGCTTGCCCGGAGTCATCGACGTGATCGGGCGTCCTCGGCCCCGGCAACCGCCCGGCTCGGTCAGCGAGGTCGCGCCTGCTCGCGGTACAGGTCCGGCTCGACGTAGATCACGCGCGCGATCGGCACGGAGTCCCGTATCCGGGCCTCGGCGGCGTCGATGGCCGCGGCCACATCAGCTGCGCTCGCCGCCCGGGCTACGCCCACCTTGACGGCGACGAGCAACTCCTCCGGCCCCAGATGCATGGTGCGCATGTGGATGATCCGCTCGATGTCGTCGCCGGCCAGCAGCGCCGACTCGATCTGCTCGACGTGCTCACTAGTCGCCGACTCGCCGATGAGCAGGCTCTTCATCTCGATGGCGAGCACGATTGCGACTCCGACGAGCAGGAGACCGATAGCGATCGTGGCGATCCCGTCGTAGATCCCGTCGCTGGTGAGCAGCGTCAGCCCGATACCGACCAGTGCGAGCAGCAGACCGACCAGCGCAGCCGCGTCCTC
>JBKPDY010000115.1:0-22120 GCA_046728155.1 Actinomycetota bacterium | reverse complement strand
GCCGACCACTGCTGAAGGCCGAGGCTAACGCATTATGCGTGCGGCGACGTACGCGCTGACACCGCGCGGGCCTACGATGCAACTCGGAGGTACCGCCATGACACCCGAGCCGTTCACCGCGGGCGACTACGCCGACCGGATGATCCGGGCGGGCGCGGCGGCCCAGCTGGACGGGTTCGCCGGCGTCCTCGTCACCCCCGGTCCGGACCTGACCTACCTGAGCGCCTACGCGCCGCCTGCCGCCACCGAACGGCTCACCCTGCTGATCGTCCAACCTGGACGCCGGCCGGTCCTGATCGTCCCCCGACTCGAGCGGGGCGACGCCGCGAAGTCGACCGGCGCCTCCGAGGTCGACCTCGTCGACTGGACCGACGGCGTGGATCCATACGGCGTCGTGGCGCGGCAGCTCGACCCTGCTGGTCGGTACGCTATCTCCGACAACGCCTGGGCGATGCACCTGCTCGGCCTGCAACGCACCGCGCCGCGGACGACCTATGTGAGCCTGACCGACGGGCTGCCGATGCTTCGAGCCGTCAAGGAGCAGGCGGAGCTGGACCGGCTCGCCCTCGCCGGGGCCGCCGCCGACGCCGCGTACGAGGAGATCCTCAACGTCGGTTTCGCCGGCCGCACGGAGACCGATGTGGCGGCCGACCTCTCGGCGTTGCTCCGCAAGCACGGACACTCCCAAGTGGACTTCGCTGTCGTCGGCTCGGGTCCGAACGGAGCCGACCCGCATCACGAAGCCGGCGATCGGGTCATCGTCGACGGCGACGCCGTCGTGCTCGACTTCGGCGGACTTCGGGCCGGATACGGATCCGACACCACCCGTACGGTCAGCGTCGGCGAGCCATCCGACGAGGTGCGGGAGGTGCACGAGATAGTCCGGCGGGCCCAACAGGCCGCATTCGAGGCGGTCCGGCCGGGGGTCGAGTGCCAGGAGATCGACCGCGTGGCCCGCCGGGTCATCACCGATGCCGGGTACGGAGAGCAGTTCATCCACCGGGTCGGCCACGGCATCGGCGTCACCACGCACGAACCTCCGTACATTGTGGAGGGCGAGACCCGGCCGCTCGTACCCGGCATGTGCTTCAGCATCGAGCCCGGTATCTACTTGTCGGGCAGATTCGGGGTACGGATAGAGGACATCGTCACCGTGACCGACGACGGAGGTCGCCGGCTGAACAACACCGCCCGCGACCTCCGCGTCGTGGGCTGACCAGAATCTCGATGTCCGCCGCCGAGCGCGGATACCGCGGATGACCTCACCGACCCCGTGGCGGTTGCTCACCGAGGCCGACCTTGCCGCCCTCACCGAGCTGGCCGAGCGCGCCCGTGCAGCCGACGGCGGGCACCCGATGGCCACGACGGAGGCGTTCCTGCGGAGCCGTTTCCTCGACTCGGCAAGTCACGCCGCGTTCGCCGACCAGCGACTCAACGCGGCGGTCGGAATCCGCACGGTCAACGACTCGCTCGCCGCGACCGGGCTGGTCGACCCGGCTGCCCGTACGGTCGGACTCGGCTCGGTCCTCGTGGACTGGGCGCTGTCGGCCGGCGCGACGAGGTTCGAGACGGAGGGACTGACCGAGGAGGCGGACGCCCTGCTCCGAGCGAATGGTCTACACCAGACGTTCGCCGAGGATGTGATGGCGTACGACCTGAGCCACGGCGCGCCCGCGAACGAGATCGAGGCCGAGCTGCGCACATGGACCGATGAGCTGGCTCCCCGGTTCTTCGCCGTCTACGAGGCATCATTCCGCGACCGGCCGGGTTTTCCCGGTTGGAGTCAACGCGAATGGACCCGCTGGCTCGCCGATGACGACGACTTTGCTCCAGAGTGGACACTGCTCGCGTCGCGACACGGCATAGATATCGGATTCATCGGCTGCGCGTCGGGCGCGTGGGTGGTCCAGGTCGGTGTCGTACCGGACCAGCGGGGTACGGGACTTGGTGGCGCGCTCACGGCCGAGGCGTTGCGGCGGATGTCCGCTGGTGGCGAACGGGTCTGCTTCCTTGATGTGAACACGAACAATCCCGGTGCGATCCGGGTCTACGCACGACTCGGCTTCACCCGGATCGGTCGCCGGGCCCGGTACGAGAAGGCGTGAACCTGCACTGTCTGACCCCCCACCTATGCTTGCCGCGGGAGGTGCGCCTGGTGCTTGTACTGCATTCGCTGTGGCGTCCGGATGCCGCGCTGGCGGTGTGGGCCGAGGATGCGATGCTCCCCGCGCTCCGTCCAACCACCCCGCGCGTGCATCCGTTCGCCGCCTCGGCCGAGGCGCTGGTCGAGGCGCTCTGGCCGGGCCAGGCCACGGTCGCCGAGGTTCACCCGTTGCCAGTACGGCTGCCGACGCGCGCCGGTGTGCCACTCAACTCACCCGAACTGCTCCGGGAGGACATACCGGAGCGGGTACGGGGTGCGATGTCCCTGGTCGAGTGGTTCGTCCCGGCGTTGTCGCTGGAAGTCGACGACGCTCTCGGCCTGCTCCGGGATCTCGGCAACAGCCGGCAGGCCCTGGGAGCCGGCACGCGGCATCTGGTCGCTATGGCCGCGTTCGCTGGTGACCTGGTCGCGCGCGGGCGGGTGGTGCCCTCGATCGACCGGGACCGGGCGCAGGCGGTGTGGCGGCCCGTGCTCACCGGCCCGGACGCGGTGTGGGCCCAGTCCCTGACACTGGCGTTGCCGCCGTCGGCGCGAGCGGCGGGCGCATCCGCGGCCCACGTTGCGGCCCTAGCGCTGGACGGGCTGGTCGATGCGGCCGTACGAACGGTTCTACCCGAACCCGACGGCGTGGATGACCCACCCTGGCGAGCGTGGCTCGGTGCACTGCGCGGTCGCACCCGGGAGATCCCGGCCCCGGCAGAGGTGCTCGATGACCTGGTCGAGGGGCTCGCGACGTGGCAGCGCGACGTCGCGGCCGGCCCGGTGCGCGCCCGCTTCACGCTGATCGAGCCATCCGAACCCGACCTGATCGACCAGGACGCGACGCCGGACGAGTGGCGGCTGGAGTTCTCACTGCAGGCCACTGACGAGCCGAGCCTGGTCGTCGGTGCCGAGAGGGTCTGGGCGTCCAAAGGTGCGGCGCGGGCCCTGGCCCGATACCTGGACGAGCCGCAGGAGACCCTACTCCGTGAGCTGGGCCGGGCGAGCCGTCTGTATCCGCCATTGGACGAGTCGCTGCGCTCGGCGCGTCCGGTGGCCATGGGGCTCGACGCCGATGGTGCCCACGTTTTCCTGCGCGAAGGGGCGCCTTTACTCGCTGCCGCCGGTTTCGGCGTCTTGCTCCCCGGTTGGTGGAGCAGACCGAGAGCCCGGCTCGGCGCCCGCCTCACCGCCGGCACGCCCACGGCCCCCGGGGCGGTCGCGACCAAAAGCGCGCTCGGCCTCAACTCCCTTGTGGACTACAAATGGGAGCTGGCCATCGGTGACGAGCCGCTCACTGCGGCGGAGATGAAGCGGCTCAGCAAGCTCAAGGCTCCGTTGGTACGGCTGAGGGGACAGTGGGTCGAGCTCGACGCGAAACGCCTGGCGGCCGGCCTCAAACTGCTCACCGAAGGTGGGCGGATGACCGTTGGTGACCTGCTCCACGCCGGACTCTCCACACAGGACGGTCCGGGCGGCCTCCCGGTGGTGTCGGTTACCGCCGAGGGGGAACTCGGCGAACTGCTCTCGGGTCAAGCCGAACGGCGGCTCCAACCGGTCGCCGCGCCGGCGGGCTTCATCGGCGTGCTCCGCCCGTACCAGGAAAGGGGCCTGGCCTGGTTGGCGTTCCTGGAATCGCTCGGGCTGGGCCCGATCCTCGCCGACTCGATGGGTCTGGGAAAGACGATCCAGGTGCTCGCGCTGCTCCAGCGCGACCACGAGGCTGACGAGGAGGTCGGGCCGACGCTGCTCGTCTGTCCAATGTCTCTGGTCGGCAACTGGCAACGGGAGGCCTCCGCATTCGCGCCGGAGTTACGGGTACACGTGCACCACGGCGCGGAACGGTCGCGGGGCAAGGCGTTTGCCGACGCCGTGGCGAAGGCCGAACTGGTCATCACGACGTACGCCCTGGCCGCCCGCGACGCGAAGGACCTGGCCGAGATCGCCTGGCACCGCGTGGTCATCGACGAAGCACAAGCGATCAAGAACGCGGCCACCCGTCAAGCGGTCGCGGTGCGCTCGCTGCCGGCGCCGCACCGTGTCGCACTCACCGGTACGCCGGTGGAGAACCGCCTCGCCGACTTGTGGTCCATTATGGAGTTCGCCAATCCCGGGCTGCTGGGTAGCGCCATCGTCTTCAGGGCGCGGTACGCCGAGCCCATCGAGCGTCGGGGCGATGAGGCGGCGGCCGAGCGGCTCAAGCGCCTCGCCGGACCGTTCATCCTGCGCCGCGAGAAGACCGACAAGTCGATCATCTCGGACCTCCCCGACAAGATCGAGATGGAGATCGTCTGCAACCTCACCGCCGAACAGGCCTCGCTGTACCAGGCCGTCGTCACCGACATGATGGACAAGATCGAGCAGAGCGAGGGCATCGAACGCCGTGGACTGGTGCTGGCGACCATGACCAAGCTGAAGCAGGTCTGCAACCACCCGGCTCAGCTGTTGCGGGACGGGAGCCGCCTGGCCGGACGCTCCGGCAAGCTGGAGCGGCTGGACGAGATCCTCGAGGAGGTGCTCGCCAACGACGAGCGGGCGCTGCTGTTCACCCAGTACGCGGAGTTCGGTGGGATGCTGCGAGCGCATCTCTCCGCACGGTTCGGTCGGGAGGTCGCCTTCCTGCACGGCGGCGTACCCAAGGCCGAACGGGATTCGATGGTCGCCCGGTTCCAGGAGGGCAGCGCCGCCGCGCCGCCGCTGTTCGTTCTGTCGTTGAAGGCCGGCGGGACCGGTCTGACCCTGACGGCGGCGAACCACGTCGTACACGTCGACCGGTGGTGGAACCCCGCGGTGGAGGATCAGGCTACTGATCGCGCGTTCCGGATCGGTCAGAGGCGCAACGTACAGGTCCGCAAGTTCGTCTGCGCCGGTACGGTCGAGGAGAAGATCTCTGAGATGATCCGCAACAAGCGCGGCCTCGCCGCGAAGATCGTGGGGACGGGCGAGGGTTGGGTCACCGAACTGTCCACATCGGAGCTTCGTGAGCTGTTCGCGCTGGAGCAGGGGGCGGTGGTGGAGTGAGGTTCGACGACTTCCGGCCGACGATCCGAGTCACTGGCGGACTGAAGGCGCAGAGTACCCGGGGAAGCATCGGCGAATCGTGGTGGTCGCGGCGATTCATCGCCGTCCTCGAGTCGTTCGCGCTCGGCACCAGGCTCGCCCGCGGCCGCAGCTACGCTCGCCAGGGGCAGGTCCTCACGCTGGACATCAGCCCCGGTGTCGTCCGCTCGACCGTTCAGGGATCGCGGCCGCAGCCCTACGAAATCACCATCCGCCTCGCGGTTGTCCCCTCGCCGGCCTGGGAGCGCATCGAAGCCGCGCTCGCATCGCAGGCCGTCTTCGCAGCCCGGCTGCTCGCGGGCGAGATGCCGGCCGAGATCGAGGAAGTCTTCACGCAGGCGAAGGCCCCGCTCTTTCCGACCAGTGCCGGCCAGCTGCGGATGGAGTGCTCCTGCCCGGACTGGTCGGTGCCGTGCAAGCATCTCGCCGCGACGATCTACCTGCTGGCCGAGGCGTTCGACGCGGATCCGTTCCAGATCCTCTACTGGCGAGGCCGCGATCGCGAGGAACTACTCGAACGCCTACGAACGCTACGCGGCCGAAACGCGAAGCGGCCGCCGCGCAAGCGAGGTAGCCGGCAGGTGGCAGCCGTTGCGCCGGCTGTTGTCGGCGCCGCGATGGCACTGGCCGATATCGCCAGCCCGGATCTGGCCGACACGGTGGAACGCTTCTGGGTGCCCCCGGTGCCGCTGCCGCATCAACCACCCACATTGGACACTGATGTGGACATGTTGCTACGCCAGCTTCCCTCGCCTCCGCCGCAGATCGGTGGGGCTGAACTGGTCGCGCGGCTGCGGCCCCTATACGCCGCGATGCGCCCCTGACGCAGGTTGTGGCCCCTATCGCGGCCACAACACGACACAGATGCCAACTTATCCACAGGTGAGACTTGGGCGATGCCGCCACCGGCCGGTGCCAGGAAGACTCATCTGTGTGGATTCATCGTTGGCTCGGCTGCTCCGGCGACAGGACAGCGTCATCACCCGGTGCCAGGCCCTACGCTTCATGTCCCCGAAGGCACTGCGCCACCTGCTCGAATCCCAGCGATGGCGTCGGCTGAACCGCGGGGGTGTTCCTTACCTACCCCGGCCCGACGACCTCGCGCCAGCGCGACTGGGCGGCGGTGCTGGGTCTCGGCGGCGACCGCCATCCCGCAACCGTATGCCTCGGCGGGTTGAGTGCCTTGTGCGCCTGGGGCCTACAGTCGGTGTCGCGAGAGCACATCGACGTACTCGTGTCGCGCGGCCGCCGAGTACGCACCCTCGCCGGAGTCGTCGCGCATCACACGGGTGCCGTTCCCGATCTCGCCGGTGGCATGCACCTGAGTCCTCCGGCGAGTATGCCTGGCAGGTCATTGGTCGACGCCGTGCAATGGGCGAGGAGCGATGATCAGGCGAGACTGTTCATCGCCGCGAGCTTCCAGCAGGGGCTGGTCACTATCGCCGACGTGGAGCGGGCCGTCACCGAGCAGCCGTACGCCACCCGCCGGGTGCTTCTTCTCCGTACCGCGGCCGACTGCGCCGGCGGTTCGCACAGCCTCGCCGAACTGGACTTTCTGACGTTGTGCCGGCGAGAGCGCCTGCCTCTACCCACCAGGCAGGCCCGCAGATGCGATCGACGCGGAAAGGTGCGATACCTCGATGCCTTGTTCGACCCGTGGAAGGTCGCCGTTGAGGTCGACGGTGTGCACCACCTTCGCGTAGGCCAGATGTGGGATGACGCCGTGCGCGGCAACGACCTCCAACTGGATGGATACGTGGTACTGCGTTTCCCCGCCTTCGCCATACGCCAAGAGGCTGCCCGGGTGGCGGCCGATATCCGCGGGGCGCTCCGCAACGCGGGCTGGGGCCAGTGAGTCTATGTCGTGTTGTGGCCGCCAGGAGGGCCACAACATGCACCGAAGGCTCAGCCGGAGCGGCCAACGAGGGTTATGCCACCGTCGATGACGATTGTCTGGCCGGTGATCCAGCTCGCGTGGTCGGAGAGGAGGAAGGCGACCGCGCCGCTGATGTCCTCCGGGACGCCCAGCCGTCCGGCGGGGTAGGCGGTGGCCACCTCGTCTTCCCGACCCAGATAGAGCGCCTCCGCGAACTTCGTCTTCACCACACCGGGCGCCACCGCGTTGACGCGTACCTTCGGACCCAGTTCGACGGCGAGCTCCGCAGTCAGGTACGACAGGGCCGCCTTGCTCATGCCGTAGATGCCCAGACCCGGGGCGGGGTGCAGCGCGGCGACAGAGGAGACATTGACGATCGCGCCACCGTGTTCAGCCATCCACGCCCGGTAAACCCGCTGGGTCCAGGAGAAGTGGGCCACGACGTTGATGTCGAGCATCTTACGGACGAGGTCGGCGTCGAGCTCCATCACGGGGGCGAAGACCGGGTTGGTGCCGACGTTGTTGACCAGATAGTCGATCCGTCCGAACGTGTCGAGCACGGTCTTGACCGTCTCTTCCTGGTGAGCGGAGTCGTGCGCCTTTCCGGCGACGTAGATGGTCTCGTTGCCGAGCCCGGCTGCCGCCTCGGCAAGCGACTCCGCGTTGCGTCCGGTGATGCAGACCCGGTCGCCGCGTGCGACAAGGGCCCGGGCGATGCCCAGCCCGATTCCGCGGCTGGCCCCGGTAACGATGGCGGCCTTGTCGTCGGTCATGCAACACTCCCGAACAAGTAATATGCACTCTCGGTGCAATGTACGCGTGGCGAAGCCCCAGGCGAAAGGAACCGGCGTGGGTTCGTACGGCTTGACGATTCCCCTCACCGGGCTCCCCTTGCACGAACAGCGCGACCTTATCGCAGAGCTGCCCAGGCTCGGCTACACCGACGTGTGGTCGGCCGAGGCCGGCGGTACGGACGCCTTCACGCCGCTGGCGCTCGCGAGTGCATGGGCGCCCGACCTCCGTCTCGGCACGGCGATCGTGCCGGCGTTTACCCGCGGTGCTCCCACGATCGCGCAGAGCGCCGCCGCCATGGCCGATGCTGCCCCCGGACGGTTCGTCCTCGGTATCGGCTCATCGTCGGACATCATTGTGCGGCGCTGGAACGACGTGCCTTTCGTCAAGCCGTACGAGCGGGTGCGCGATGTCGTGCGCTTCGTCCGTGAGGCGTTGACCGGAGCGAAGGTTACCCGCGAGTACGAGACCTTCCGGGTGGACGGATTCCGTCTCCTCGTCGTCCCGCAGATCCAGCCTCGTATCGTGGTCGCCGCGCTCCGTCCGGGCATGCTCAAGCTCGCCGGCCGTGAGTCCGACGGAGCGATCATCAACTGGCTCTCTGCCGACGATGTCCGCACGGTCACGCCGTACGTGCACCAGGGCGGCCCCGGCAAGGAGATCGTGGCGCGTATCTTCGTCGCTCCAACCCCCGACATCGACACCGCGCGCCTGGTGGGCAAGACCGCGATCGCGGCGTACCTGACCGTACCGGTGTACCGCGCCTTCCATGAGTGGCTCGGCCGCGCCGATGCGCTCGGTCCAATGTGGAAGGCGTGGGAGACCGGCGATCGGAAGGCGGCCGTGGCGTCCGTTCCAGACGACGTGGTCGATGCACTGGTCGTACACGGCACCCCGAACGAGTGCCGGATGCACATCCAGCGGTACGTCGACAACGGCGTGAGCACACCGGTGATCGCGCTGCTGCCCGTTGGCGGAGACGTGCGCGAGATCGTACGTTCGCTCGCCCCTGCCTGAGCTGGGTGCAAGCAGGGATCAGCCGCCGGTGGGCGGTCCGGAGTAGCGGACTCCGTTCAGGTAGGGCCAGCCGTAGGCCACACACCCCTGCAGGCCGAACGTCTGTTGCTGCATGACCGGCGCTGGCATACCGGCGCCGGGGCAGAGTTCGTGCCCGTGGCCGAGCCAGTGCCCGACCTCATGGTTGATGGCGTAGTTTCGGTAGACCGATAGCGGCGCCCCATAGCTGGGGACCGCGTAGAGGTACCGGTCGGAGTTGATGACCACGTTGTTGCCGCCGCGACACGAGGTGTACGGCACTCCGTTCACGGTGATGTCCACACCGCTGGCGGCGCAGATTCGCTGCGCGGTCCGGGGGGAGGCGAGCCAGACGGTAAAGTTCGCGAGGGTTCCCGCCCCGACCTGGTGGAACCGCACGTTGCCGCCGGCTATCCAGCTTCGGGGATCGCTCAGGGTGCCGTTCACCACGGCCGCGAACGTGCCGGCGGAGACGTTGACGCCGGCCTCAACCGCCACGCGGTAGTTCCGGACAGTCCCCGCTAGACCGAACGTGGGCCCGGCGGGCGCGTACGTCCATTGCCGCATCGGCGGTGGAGCCTTGAGCTGCACTGGCAGGAGGGGCGCCGGGCGCACGGCCGAGGGAGCTCGCTTCGGTCCGGCCAACAGGTCTGATCCGCGGGGCGGAACCGGCGACCTCATCGGTACGGCAACCGGAATGGGAGACAGGGTCGGGGCGGCGGCCGGGACCTTCGTGATGGTCGTCGGTACCGCGCATGCCCCGAGAACAACCAGGACGATGGCCGACAGGCTCACGATCGGCCGGACGGGGGGCGGCACGCACGACAGCATGCCATACCGCCCGCGCGGTTCGCATCATTGACCCATCGGGATGTCTACCGCCGGTAAATCCACATCGGACGCTCAGAGGACGCCCGCGAGGCGGTCGACGATGAGGTTGACCTCGGCGTCGGTCACCACCAGCGGAGGAGCGAACCGGATGGTGGAGCCATGGGTGTCCTTGGCGAGGATGCCTGCCTTGGCCAGCCGTTCACACGCCTCGCGTCCGGTCATCAAGCCGGGGTCGATGTCCACACCGGCCCACAGTCCGCGGCCTCGAACGGCGGTCACGCCGCGCCCGACCAGTTCGCGCAGTCGCCTGTGGAGTGTCGCACCGAGGTGGCGCGCACGCTCCTGGAACTCGCCCGTGCGTAGCAGGTCGACCACCGCGATACCTACGGCGCAGGCGAGCGGGTTGCCGCCGAAGGTCGAGCCGTGCTCGCCCGGCCGCAGCACGCCGAGGACGTCGCTGTGCGACACCACGGCGGAGACCGGGACGACACCGCCGCCCAGGGCTTTGCCCAACACGTACATGTCGGGTACGACGCCCTCGTGGTCGCAGGCGAACGTGTCGCCGGTACGGCCCAGGCCCGACTGGATCTCGTCCGCGACGAAGAGAACATTCGACGTGGTGCAGAGCTCCCGGATGCCCCGTAGGTAACCATCCGGCGGAACCAGTACGCCGGCCTCCCCCTGGATCGGCTCGACCAGTACGGCTACCGTCGTCTCGTCGATAGCGGACCGGATGGCGTCGAGATCGCCGTACGGCACGATCCGGAAGCCGGGTGTGTACGGCCCGAAGTCGGCCCGGGCGTCAGGGTCGGTCGAGAAGCTGATGATCGTGGTGGTCCGGCCGTGGAAGTTCCCAGCGGCGACCACAATGGACGCTTGTCCATCCGGGACACCCTTGACCCGGTAGCCCCACTTGCGGGCGACCTTGATGGCGGTCTCGACCGCTTCGGCCCCGGTGTTCATCGGTAGCACCAGCTCCATACCGCAGAGTTCGGCCAGGTCTCGGCAGAACGGGCCGAACTGGTCGTGCAGGAAAGCGCGGCTGGTCAGAGTAACCCGGTCGAGCTGCTTGCGAGCCGCGTCAACCAGTGCCGGATGGCGGTGCCCGAAGTTGAGCGCGGAATAGCCTGCCAGGCAGTCGAGATAGCGGCGACCGTCCACATCGGTCACCCAGGCGCCGTCCGCGTCGGCGATCACGACCGGCAGCGGGTGGTAGTTGTGCGTCGTCCAGCGCTCGGCTTCGGCGACCGCCGGTGTCGTACGATCGGTATCCATCACTGTCATTCCTGCTCGCCTCCGCGCTCGCGGCACTGCTGCCACCCCACGTCAGGCCGGGCGGCCCTGCGATGCCCGCTCGCTGTCGGCTCGGTCATCCTCGTACCTCAAGTGTGCAGCACTTCGGACCGCCGCCGGCCTTCGACAGCTCGAATACGTTCACCGGCACCGGCTCGAAGCCGCGGGCCCGAACCTGCGCGATGAGACCCTCTGCTTGTGCGGGTAGGACGACGTGGCGACCGTCGCAGACGGCGTTGAGTCCCAGTACGGCTCCGTTGGCCCGGCTGGCGATGATGGCGTCCGGGAAGAGCTGAGCGAGCACCCGCTGGCTCGCCGGGCTGAACGCGTCGGGTAGATAGGCGATTGTTGACCCAAGTACGGCGAGGGCGGTGTCGAGGTGGTAGTAGGTCGGGTCGATCAGCTGCAGCGTGATGACCGGCCGACCGAAGATCTCCTGGGCCTCGGCGTGGGCGGCGTGGTCGGTACGGAATCCGGTGCCGGCGAGCAGGAACCGGTCGGTGAGGAGCAGATCACCCTCGCCCTCGTTCACCTCCTTCGCCGCCGTCGTTTCGAACCCGTTGCGGGCGAACCAGTCCAGGTACGCGGGGGCCTCGGCGGCCCGTTCCGGGAATCGGAACTGCGCCCCGTATGCCATCCCGTCGATGACGGTGGCGCCGTTGGCGGCGAAGACCATGTCGGGCAGGCCCGGGATCGGCTCGATCTCGTCGACGGTGTGGCCCAGTTCCCGGTACGTATCACGCAGGGTGGTCCATTGTCGTACGGCGAGCTCGGTGTCGACCGGCCCGGTCGGGTCCATCCACGGGTTGATGGAGTACTCGACGGTGAAGTAGGTCGGGCGGCACATGAGATAACGACGGGTCGTCACGAGATTCCTCCAGGCGGCCGGCGCTCGGGTACGCAGCGAGCGGGCCCCCGCGGACCCGCCCTGGCGATGATGATACCGGCAAGCTCACCGACGATCCATTGCCGGATCATGCGTGTTGCCGGCGGATCGTTGCGTACAGGCGACCCATAGCAACGAATTGTTTCGTCAAGGTCTCAGAGTTCAGCGGATGGTCGTACGCGGCAGGTCACGGGAGAATCGCTCGTAAACGGCCTTGAAGGGGGAGTCCGCGTGAAGATCGGCCTGCAGATCCCTGACTTCACCACGCCGGGTGGCCCGGCAACCCTCGGCTCGGCGCTCGCCGGGGTTGCCCGCACGGCCGACGACGCCGGGTTCGAGGTGATCGCAGTGATGGACCATTTCTTCCAGATCGGCATGATCGGACGGCCTGAACTGGAGATGCTCGAGGCGTACACCACGCTCGGTTACCTGGCCGCGCACACATCGCGCGCCACGCTGCTGACGATCATGACCGGCGTTGTGTACCGCCATCCGGGCATCCTGATGAAACAGGTGTCTACGTTGGACGTTCTCTCCGGTGGGCGGGCGATGCTCGGCATCGGTGCGGCGTGGAACGATGAGGAGTCGCGCGGGCTGGGGGTTCCGTTTCCACCCCCGGCGGAGCGCCTGGAGCGCCTCGAGGAGACAGTGCAGATCGCCCGGCGAATGTTCGATGGCGATGACAGCCCGTACGAGGGGAAGTACTACCAGCTTCGTCGCCCGCTCAACTCGCCCGTACCCTTGCACCGCATGCCAATCATGATCGGCGGATCGGGTGAGAGGAAGACACTGCGGCTCGTGGCACGATACGGCGACGCCTGCAACCTCTTCCCGGGTCCCGATCTGGCCCACAAACTGGAGGTGCTCCGCGAACACTGTTCGCGCGAAGGGCGCGACTACGACGCGATCACCAAGACCTGTTTGTTCCCACTCGACCCCGCACGGCCCACGGAGGATTCGGTCGGGCACCTGAGGGACCTGGGCGCGCTCGGTATCCAGACGGTGATCGTGAACACGTCGAACCTGTGGGAGCCGGGCCGCGTCGAGCAGATCGCGGAGCTGATTCCGGCGGTGGCGGAGCTGTGAGAGATAGTTGAACGCGCAAGTAGCTGGAGCTGCGAGACGGAGGTCTTGGCATGGGCATTCACCGGCTCAACCACGCCGTGCTGTACGTACGAGACGTAAGGCGCAGCGTCGCGTTCTACACCGACATCATGGGGTTCCGCGTGGTGGACATGACACCGGAGGGATTCCGCGGAGCCGCCTTCCTTCAGGCGCCCGGCTCGACGAATGACCACGACCTCGGCCTGTTCGAGATCGGCTCCGCGGCCGGCCAGTCCGGCGCAGGCCGTAGCACCGTCGGCCTCTACCACCTGGCCTGGGAGCTGGACACCTTGGACGAACTGGAGAGCATGGCCGACCGGTTGGGCGCGGCCGGGGCCCTGGTGGGGTCGTCCGACCACGGGACGACGAAGAGCCTGTATGGCAAGGATCCGGACGGTCTGGAGTTCGAGGTGGTCTGGCTCATCCCGGCCGACCTGCTCGACGAAGGCGCACTGGCCGCCCGCAAGCGGATCGGTCCGCTGGACCTAGCCAAGGAGAAGGCGCGCTACGGCGGCCAGACCCATGGTGGCGTAGGCATTTCCGTGCCGGCTTGACCGTGGTGCGCCAACCCGTACGGGCAAAGCCTTCCCGACGCGGGGATGGAGCGGTACACATTGAGGTATGTCCGGGCCGGCGCATGCGGCCGTGAAGCACGAGCTGCTCGTGCGCTACCTGGACGCCTGGACACCGGCGGCCCTGCATCGCAACAAGAAAGCCGTGTTCGTCTCGTGGGCACCGCTCGACTCGGCACAAACGGCGCTACGGGTCTTCGCCGAGTTCGCCGACATCCTCGAGTCTCGTACGGTGACGATGCTTGTCCCACGGTCGGTCTCCGTCTCCGAGCTGCCGCCGACGGTGGGCGTCGTCGTGTCCGTTGTGGACGATCCGGCGGCGGTGCCGACCAAGGGCGCGGCCGTCTTCGGCTGGTTCGATAGCGCACCATCGGCGGCTGTGTCCACTGTGGCCGCGATTGTGGGGGTGGAGGTCATGGCCGCCTCGACCGGTCCGATGGCCGAGGTTGACCTGCCGTTCTCGTGCCGGGTCGAGTTGGTGGCTGCAAGCGGCGACACCGAGATTCTGTTCTTCGGCGCCTCCACCGAGAAGTCTCTGGAGCGCTTCAAGGAGGAGCTGTGGGCGCTGGACGAGTACGCCGGCATCCAGTTCCGTGACCCCGCTGACGACGAGGGCGCTCTCTCCGACATCTCGGTGGTGGCGCATCTCGGGCCGCTGCGACGGTCGCTCCTTCGGCATCTGGCCGGCGGGGAGGGAGCGACGGTTGCGGCGCTACGAGCCTGGACCCTGCACGAGACGGTGTTCCGTGCCGGTGACGCCACGCGGGCGGTCCAGGCCCTGCTCGCCGCCGGTAGTGTGACCCGCGAACCCATGGGGGGACGGCTGTCCCCGGATACGGTGATCCGGCTCAAGACTCGTAAGGCGGCCTAGGTCTTGGCGCTGACCCGCTGACAGTGTGCGTAGAGCGCGTCGTATACGAACAGCGCACGCTGCAGCAGTCTTTGGTCGTCGCGCTCCACGTCGCCACCGGCCTCGCCGATCGCTCGCAGCGCCGGCCCGAACGGATGCGTCGCCACATCGGTGGCGATGTCCGCGGCGTGGACGATGCGCGCCAGTTCCGCAAGCGCGGCGTTCTCGCCGAGTCCGTACGCGGCGATGAGCGCTTCAAAGCTGCACCACTCGGTGCCATCCGGGTGTCGTCGGTGCGTGTACGTGGCCCCGGCGGCGTCGAACGAATGGGCCCGCTCAGCCTCGGCGACGGCGAGGACATCACCGGCCGGGACGTAGAGGATCTCCGCCTGCGGATCGATGAATCTCATGATCAGCCATGGGCACGCTACCCGGTCAACCTTGGGGCGTGCGCGGGTTACCCATTTCATCACGCCGTCTCCTTCGCAGAGCTCGCAGCCGTGGGGCCCATGTAACCACGGTTGCTCACAGCGTCTCTACTGTCAACTTCGCGTGAACCGGTACCCTGCTGATGCTTGTCTCACTTTCGAGCCCACGTCGCAACGAGCTACCGGTCGGCGTGCGGACCTTACAGGCGGGACTGGTCGTCAACGGGTTCGGGAACGGAGCTGCCGCCCGAGCGCTCCAGCCAACGGATGCCCGACGCGTAGACTTGTCCTTTGTAACCGTGGTTACGGGTACTCTTGGGGGCGTCATGGCTGAGCGCAGGCGGTCGCGCCGGTGGGTGTTGCTGTCCTATCGGATGCCACGGGAACCCTCGACACCCCGGATCGCGGTCTGGCGAAGATTGGAGCGGCTGGGTGTGGCCCGCCTCGGCGATGGCCTCGTCGGCCTCCCGGCCGGCGCCCGTACCCGTGAGCAGCTCGAATGGATCGCCGAGGAGATCACCGAGGCTGGCGGTACCGCGACCGTGTGGCTCGGCACTCCGGCCAGCGGAGTCCACGAGGACTCGATCGCGGACGGCCTTCGCCAAGCCCGCGCAGCTGAGTATTCAAACATCGCGCAGCAGGCGATGAGCGCCGGAGCGGACCCGGACCCGGACGCGACGCGCCGGACGGTACGCCGACTGCGCGATGAGTTGGGGCGAGTTGCCCGACGGGACTTCTTCCCGCCGCCGCAACGCGACGAGGCTCACGCCGCTGTCGACGCGTTGGCAGCCAGACTGACCGAGATTTCAGAGTTGCCACGATGAGATGGGTCACCAGGGCAGGGGTCCACATCGACCGTGGCGCATGTGCGTGGCTCATCCGGCGCTGGATCGATCCCGATGCACATTTCGTTCTTGTCGACGACGCGGCGGACTCCCCCGCCGACGCTGTTGCTTACGACATGCCCAAAGCAGCGCTGGGACATCGTGGCCATTTGTGCAGCTTCGAGACGATGCTTCGGAATTACGACCTTACCGACCCCGTCCTGTGGCGGATCGCGCAAGCCGTCCACGAGGCGGATCTGCATGACGACATCCATGACGCGCCGGAAGCCGCCGGTCTCGACATGCTCATGCGAGGACTGACGCTCCTAGAGGATGACGAACATACGATCGCCGCCGCCGCCGATCGATTCGACGGCCTCTACGAATACCACCAGCAGTCGATCTTGCTTGGCCACGAGCCGGCCTGATTGGCGTCTTAACATGTATGGTGGCGCCCGGGTGGCGGCCGACGGGCCAGTGGCATACGGTTCGTGACCGTGGAACCTCATCACGGCGGCTACCCGGACGAGTCGGCAACTCGCTGGTATCGGGGCGAGCAGCAGTTCCAGGACACGGGCGGGCACCCTCAGTACGAGTCATACGCCGACCAGAGCGGACACCGCGCACCGGAGCGCCGGAGCCGAGGCAGGGCCTCGCAGGGTGCACCGCCCCCGATGGGTCAGTGGCCGACCGAAGCCACGCCCGCCGAGGCCCCGCAACAGCAGGCGCAGCATCCGGCGATGCCCGCCGGTCGGAGCGCCAGCCGGTCGGCCCGGGCAACCAACACCCGCCGGACGCTGAGCCTGGTGATAGTGGTCCCGGCCCTCGTCGTCGCGATACCGGTCCTGCGTGTGCTGCTCGACGCGGGCTTCGGATCCTCGCGCTCCGCCTCGGGCGTGATCTCCAGTGTCCTGATGTTGCTCGGTCTCCCGCTGGGGGCGCGAGGGCTTTACGGGCTGGCCACCGGAGCCGCGAGAATCGTCGACGCGCCATCGCCCCACGCCTGGCTGCGCCCACCGGTGGCCTACCTTACGGTCGCCCTGGTGCTCTTCGTGGCGGCTGGGCTGGCGGCCACCTGACGGGCTCGCGTCGGGCCGCGCGTGCCGTCCTATGTAGATTGATACGGCGGGTGACTGCCGGCAATGTCCGATTCAGGTCCAGTTCGGCGCCTTGTTTATCGCCCATTGTCCGTATACAGCGGGTGAGCGGGAACTGGTTCGGGATGGTCACGGAGGCGTGCTACCGTACTTGCCGTTGCCAAACGAGCGCCGCTAGCTCAACTGGCAGAGCAGCGGACTCTTAATCCGCGGGTTCGGGGTTCGAGTCCCTGGCGGCGCACCAGGTCTGACCAGTCCGTATAGGCATCGCCCTATTTCTAGTCGATCTTTGGGTGCCATTTGGGTGTCACGTGGGTGCGGCCCTTCGCGCGGCGCCGCTTGCGGTGCGATCGCGTGGGGCGTACCGGTTTTGGCCTGGTCGAGGCAGTGGGCGCGGCGGATCCCGGCGGTGCACTCGCCATCTGTCGTCGGTACCGTACGCCGGGGTTGCGGGCGGCTGCCGCAAGGACGAGCCGTGCGGTGGCCTCGGCGATCTTGAACTGTAGGGTCATGAGCACGCTGGTGTAGGTGTCGGCGGTCAAGACGATGCTGGTGTGGCCCAGCTGCTCCTGAACGGTCTTCAGGTCCGCGCCAGCGGCGTGGGCGAGGGTTGCGGCCCCATGGCGCAGGTCGTGCAGCCTTATCGGCGGTAGAGCCGACTTGCGAACAAGGTGGCCGAACCGGCGGGTCAGGTAGTCAGGGTTGAGCGGCTCACCAACGAGGTTGGTGAACACGTAGCCCGACTCGACCCACCGATCACCGGCGTGGAGTCGTTCCTTCGCCTGGCGACGGCGGTGCTCACGCAGCAGCCGCACGGTTGCCGCGTCGAGGGCGATCGTTCGCCGGCTGGCTGCGGTCTTCGGCGGACCGACCGTTGTGGTGTGCCCGAACGTTATCCTCTGCTGGTTGATCATCACGACCCGCTCATCGAGGTCGACATCGACCCACCGCAGCCCGGCCGCCTCACCCCGGCGAAGGCCGCGCAGCGCGACCAGCCACCACATCGCAGACAGTTGATCGTCGGCGACGAACCGGAGGAACTGCGCCAGCAGTTCGGCCGTCCACACCGCCACCGGAAACCGCACACCCGAGTTCCGCCACTCGCGGACCCGATGGTTGGTCCACACCTGCGCCTGCGGGCGACGCGGCGTCGGCAGCTCGACATGCCGGGCCGGGTTGTCTTGCAACAGGCCCTCCCGGATCGCCGCGTTCAACGCCGCCCGCAGCGTCGCCCGGATGCGATGCAGCGTCGACGGGGCCGGCATCCGGCCATAGCGATTCACGGTTCTTCCCAGCGTGGTGAACATCTCGGCAACCTGCCGGCCCGTCAACTCGCCCAGTCGGATCGAACCCAGGTGGGGGATGAGGTGACCCTCGACGTGCTCGGTGTACGAGCGCAGCGTGCTCGGCCGGATGCTCGCCCTCGCCGACAACCAGCACCGCAACCACCGCGCCACCGTCCACGTCGCCGTCGTGCACTCCTGCCGCGACCGGGACACCAATACATCCCGCTCCGCGAGAGCCGCGTCACGTGTGGCGAAGCCACCGCGGCGCACCCGGTCCAGCCGACCCGACAACGTCGACACCGAGCAATGGAAGTACCAGCTCCCATGATTGCACTCACCAAGCCGGGGACACGACCGCTCCAGCCGCTTTCGCGTCTGCCGATCCCGGCACCCACACCGCTTGAAGATCACATCCATCTTAGCCTCCTCCCCACGAACGCCGATGAAACCAGCCTGACCCGGCCAGAACGAGCGAAGTCGACGGTCAGCTTCTAGCTGAGCGTCGGTGGTGAGCTCGAACGATCGCCACCCCGATAGCCGCCGCGGTGACGCTGGGTACGGCCCTGCGCGGCGTAGGTGGCCTGACCGGCTTTACGGAACCGGGAAGGTCCCGCGCAAGGGCGGGAAGATCATCTGGCGCGACTGGGCCGCGGCAGCGTTTCATCACGGTCTTCGTGGCGTTGCGCAGGTACGCCTGCCGGCTGTGTCGCGTCACGCCGCTCGGTCTCCGCCGGTGTCGCGGTGGGGCCGGGTGACCCGGCAGGGTGCGCGGCCGGCGGGATCAGCAGGTGTAGCGCTCGATGAGGGTGCGTTGTACACGGGAGTCGGCGCCGGTGCCTGTGTAGTAGAAGCCCACCGCCCAGACCGCCGCGCCGGCGTGGGCGAGCCTGCGCAGGACGTTGGCGATGGCCAGGGTTGTGCTGGGCGACGGGTTGGCGTTACCGGCGGCCAGCCGCTGCCAGGTCGTGCCGTCCCAGCGCAGCGCAACGGTGAACTGGCTGGAGTAGCCGACCGCGATCACGTCGTCGGCGGCGTGGGCGGTGGTCGGATCCGCGGTGAAGCTTGTGGCTTACCGGCGGGGACTGTAGCCGTCGACCATGAGCAAGCCGACAGGATTAGGAACTCCATACGTGCGCTGCGGTTCACCCACGATGAGATGACGCAGGCACAGTTGGCCGAACGCATCGGCGTGACCCGCCAGACCCATCATCGCCATTGAGCGGGGCCGCTACTCCCCATCCCTGGAGATGGCCTTTCAGATCGCCCGGGTCTTCAAGGTGTCCCTCGACGAGGTGTTCCACTATCCCCACGGCGACAACTAGTGGTTCGTAACAGAGATGGATTTACTTAGAGTTGGCGAGGAGTCGCCGGAAGTCGCGCTGGAGTATGGCGACCTTCTCGATTATCGCTTCGGGTGTGGCGGTCCATTCGAACGGTGTGGCGTCGGCGTTCCAGCTCGCGACGTAGTCCTTGATCTTGAAGATCAGATGGCGAAGGGAGGTGAAGGTGCCGCGGCGGATGGCCTGACGGGTGATGATCCCCAGCCAGGTCTCGATCATGTTGAGCCAGGAGCTTCCCGTCGGTGTGCAATGCAGTGTGACGTTGGGGTGGCTGGCCAGCCACGTGTCGACCTCGTCGCCGGAGTGGGTGGACAGGTTGTCCATGATGACGTGCAGCGGCTGCTCGGTGGGGTAGGCCGCGACCACTCGGTTCATAAAGGCGAGGAACTCGGCCGTACGGCGTCGGGGAAAGCAGTCGGCATGTACCTGTCCAGAGTGGACCTCCAAGGCGGCGAACAGGTTGGTGGTGCCGTGGCGTACGTAGTCGTGGGTTCGCTACGTAGTCAGCCGCCGCGAACTCTTCCACCTCGCCGAGAACGTCGTGGGCGCTGGCGAGAATGTGACCCCATACCGCCGGATCCAGGTCATGGCTCTGAATGGTCTGTCCGGCCAACGCGTCGATCGTGTCCGCGAGCGTCTGTCCCGGCTTCACGTGCGCGAAGGCAAGGTCGTAGCTCACGACGCTGAGGTTAGCCCCAATCGTCGACGCGTCGTTTGACGTGTGTCGTCTGCACCGTACCGATCCCAAAGCCCAGCGCCAGTCGCAGGTAATGATCCGCCCGCGCGGCCGTACGTGTCGGCGGCCAAGCGAGGTAGATCCTAGTCGATTCGATGGAGGCGTGACCGGCCTGGGCCTGCACCGCTTCGAGTGCCATGCCGGCCTCACGCAGTCGGGTCAGGCAGGTGTGGCGCAGTTGATGGCAGGTCGCCTGGTCCACGCCGGCCCGCTCGCGGGCGGACTCGAGGATCTGATCCAGCCCGGCCGCCGTCAGCGGCTGGCCCCGGCGTGGGCCCTTGAGCACCACGAACAGGCGGTCTGTGCCGGCGTCGGCGGGCCGTTCGAAGTCCAGATAGGAACCGACCGAGGCGAAGAATCGCCCCGACACCGGGATCAGCCGCTGGTGCCCGCCTTTGCCCTCGGCGATGAACACCCGCCGTTCCGCAACCTGAAGATCGGCCAGGCGCAGCCCGAGCACCTCGCAGCGGCGCAGCCCACCCAGCACCATCGCCTGCGCCATCGCCCTATCTCTGTATGTGCGCAGCGCCGCCAGCAGGGCATCCACCTGGACCGGCTCCAGGACGCGCGGCAGGATGCGCGGCGTGCGCACCAGCGGAACGCCCTGCCGTGGACGTTGGCGCTCCCGTCGCGTCGGGAGCCCTCGCGGTACCGGGTTCGCCTCGACGTCGCCACGCGCGTGCAAGAAGCCGAACAGCCCCGACACACTGGACAACCGGCGCCGCACCGTCCGCGCCGACACTCCTGCGCCGGCGCCAAGCAGCTGAAGCCGACTCGCCACAGCGCCGGTGTGCTGCGCGGTGACGAACCCCAGCACATCCGCGGCCGTCACCCGCGCCGGCGGCTTGCCCACCACAGCGAAGAACACCCGCCGGTCATATGCGGCCGCGAGCACCGTGTTCGGCCGCGAACGCGCTCCCAAGAACACCAAATAGGCGTCCAGCTGCGGCACACCAAGCCGCACCACAAGATCACCCTCAGCTGTCCGCGAACGCTGCAGGCGAGGATCCATCCAGGTCATGCGGCACCCTCTCAGGTCACGAGGATTACCCGCATATCAAGCAGATCCGGTCGTTGCCGGGCACCTCCACAACGGAGGCCGACGGAGTGGGTCACAATCCCCTCGTGCCCAGCTTCGACATTGCGCTCGTCCTGCTCGTCGATCCTCAGGGTGCCGTATTGCTGCAGCATCGAGACAAGAACGCACCAGCCTCTCCCAACCAGTGGAGCCTGCCCGGTGGCCGACTCGAGCCCGGTGAGACGCCCGAACAGGCCGCCCGTCGAGAGTTGCTGGAGGAAACTGGTCTCGCTGTGGGCGAACTGCGCCCGCTCTGGACCGGCCGCCGTCCGTACGAGAAGAAGTTCCCGCACTCGGTTACCGTCCACGTCTTTCGTGGCGCCACCAATGCTCGCCAAGACCAAGTCGTCCTCGGCGAGGGTCAGGCCATCGTCTTCGTCCCCCGCAACGAGGTCCTCGAGCGGGATTTGGCGGTCACCACCGCGCTGATCCTATCGATGGCTCTCGACAACGCCTGAGCGCAAAGCCAGCGGTCAGCGGCATGAGCGTGTGAATCGCGGCAATGAGTGGAGTGCCGCTCGGAGTGCTGGCCGGCTGGTCACTCGTATGGAATTTGACACTTAGCTTAGTGATGGGTCTTCGACGGCCCGGACACGGCGGGCAGGCCCTAGTTTCCGAGCCGGTCCAGGCACATGTAGGCGATGTCGAGGTCGGTGAGGTCGCCGCGTGTTCGCTACGGCGCGGTAATCGTCAGAACGATCCGCCGTACCAGCGCAGGACACGCAATGCCCGCAACGTGTTCCACCGGCTCGGCCGGCCGTCGCCGTCGTCCAGCGGGAAATAGACGTCGCCGGGGTGGGTGTTCTCCAACAGCCAGGTGCCGTCGGGCTGTTGCTTCGATCGGAGCAGTTCCACGGCCCCGTCGATCCGCTTGTCCGGCGGATCCCCG
>JBKPDY010000114.1:0-13089 GCA_046728155.1 Actinomycetota bacterium | reverse complement strand
GACCGACGAGGAACGCAGCGAGGCCGCCCTCAGCGTCGCGCTCGAACTCATCGAATGACGTGAGTGCGAGGAGCCGAGCGTTGAGCGAGGCACCGCAGCCTACGAACGGTCCTTGGCGGATGACGTGAGTGCGAGGAGCCGAGCGTTGAGCGAGGCACCGCAGCCTACGAACGGTTTTTAGCGGATGAGCTGCTCCAGCGGCAACCGCAGGGCGAGCAACGTGACTCCGGGGTATGGCGACCAGTCCAATTCGGGCGTCCGCAGGAAACCGAGCCGTTCGTACAACCGCTGTGCCCGTACGGCGAAGTCCCGTACGAAGATCACGACCGCCTTCGCGTCCGCGGCCACCGCGCGTTGGATACACGTCCGTACCAGTGCCTCGCCGACGCCACGTCCCTTGGCGACCGGGTCCACGGCGAGCATCCGGAACTCGAACTCACCTTCTGCCGACAACTCCGCGTAGGGCGAGCCGGGACGTACCAGCGTGACCCCGCCGAGCACAGCGCCGTCATCGCCGATCGCGACCAGGACCTCGCCGGATTCGGCTCGGGCCGCGACATCGGCCAGCGTCGACTCGTATCCGTGGTCGCCGCCGAGCTGGCCGTCAGCCCGGTACGCGGCGACGGTCAGCGCGCCGATGGTGGCGTACTCTGCCGGTTCAGCCGTACGGACGATCATGTCGCTCAATCGATGACGGCGATCAGATCGCCCTCCTGGACGACATCGCCTTCATTGACAGCGATCTCCGCGACGGTGCCATCGGATTCGGCGAGGACCGGGATCTCCATCTTCATCGACTCGAGGATCACCAGCGTGTCTCCCTCGGCGACCTCCTCGCCGGCGGCCTTGACGACCTTCCACACGTTGGCGACCATCTCGGCGCGGATCTCCTCAGCCATCGCTCCTCCTGTCGGGCCGTGCGAGCAGTGTACGGTCCGGCAGCGCTCGTACATCCGCGCCGGGGTCCTAGGATAGGGCGTATCCGACCCGGCGGTTGTGGAGGGAACCAGTGGCCAAGAAGTCACGAAAGAAGAAGGCCCGCAAGAAGAGCGCCGCCAATCACGGCAAGCGCCCCAACAGTTGAGCGTTTGCGCTCGCTCCCCTCGCGCGGTGCCTCGGGCCTGACCAGGCGACGCATTCCCTCGTCGACTCCGCTCGTTGCCCGCTGCGCTGCTCAGACCAGCGTCGCCGACCCTCGGTGTCCTTAACCCGGCTCGCGGGTAGGCATCTCCACCAGGGCGGCGATCTTGGCGCGGAGACGCTCGCGCAGCTCAGCGGGTGCCCGGTCGGCGCCACAGCACCGGGCGACCAGCGCCTTCACCTCCTGCTCGATGCCGAACTCGCGCAGGCACGGGCTGCACTCGTCAAGGTGCATCTGGATGACCGTACGGCGATCGTCGGAGCACTCGAGGTCGAGAAAGAGGTAGACCTCGGTCAGGATGTCGTCACAGTCACTCTTGCGAGCTTCGCCGCCTGTCACCGGTTCACACCTCCTGGCCAGCTGGCGCGGCCGTCTCATCGTTCGAGCGGACATCCACACCGCCGCGCCCCGCGCCTCCCCCGGCGAGGCCACGCTCCGCGGCGTAGTCCTCGAGCAGGCGACGCAGGTTACGGCGCCCACGGTGCAGGCGCGACATCACGGTTCCGATCGGCGTGCCCATGATGTCAGCGATCTCCTTGTACGAGAAGCCCTCCACGTCAGCAAGGTAGACGGCGAGACGGAACTCCTCGGGTAGCGACTGGAGCGCATCCTTGATGTCGCTGTCCGGCAGCTTCTCCAGGGCCTCGGTCTCAGCCGAACGCAGCCCGCCGGACGTGTGCGACTCGGCCTCGGCGAGCTGCCAGTCGGTGATCTCGTCCGTTGGCGCCTGGACCGGCTGGCGCTGCCGCCGCCGGTACGAGTTGATGTACGTGTTGGTGAGGATCCGGTAGAGCCACGCCTTGAGGTTCGTTCCCTCTTCGAACTGGTGGAACGCCGCGAAGGCCTTCAGGAACGTCTCCTGGACGAGATCCTCGGCGTCGGCCGGATTACGTGTCATCCGCATCGCGGCGGCGTACAGCTGGTCGAGGAACGGCAGCGCGTCCCGCTCGAACCGCGCCTGCTGTTCCGCAAGATCGTCGCCCACCGGGTTGACCCTCCCAAGTCCTGACGAGGATACGTCGCCAGGGCGAAGGCCAACGCTGCGGAGGGACGGGTTCACCCCGATGATCGGCCAGTGCGGCTTCTTGATCAAATCCTCGAGGCGGGACGGGACGACACCTGCAGATCCGCGATGCAGGTCATGTCGAGCCAGCACCACCGACACCTGACCTCCCATGTCTCCGGCCGAATTCCCTACCGCGAGGGACAACGTCCAGGCGGGCGTGCCGATTCCAGCCGACCGAAGGGAAATCCTCGGATCCGCCCGGTCCCGGCGGGACGACGCTGGCCGCGCCGGCCCCGCCGGAGACCAGGAAGGACCTGGGAAGATTTCGGTGCCGGGGCCCTTAGCCCCCGGCGGGCGATGACTCAACCGCGGCTCTGGCGAGCTATGCCGGGTTCGTCCTCTTCAACGACGCTATGCCGGGCAGGTCACGAAGCCAGTCGACGCACACAGCCGCCGTCGCGGCGGGGTTACGCCGCAGGTCGTGGCGTTCGCCGGGACGGACCTCCACCCGTACCCGCCCCGTCGCCCGCGGCACACCGAACGGGTCGCGATCCCCATTGACGACCAGCGTCGGTACCGTCGGGTCGAGTTCGTCTGCGCGGCTCTTCTCCGGCTTGCCGGGCGGATGCAGTGGGAAGGCCAGAGCCAGTACGCCGGAGGCACCGAGCCGGCGAGCCGTACGGCAGGCCACCCGCGCACCCGCCGAGCGGCCGCCGACGACGAGGGGGACCTTGGCACCGACGCGCTCCCGGACCTGTTCCACCACTGTCGTAAACGCCTCATCCAGCACCGGGGCGGCCGACGGGACGCGCCGCCCAGCGATCTGGTACGGCTGCGTCACGCGGGCCACCGCGGCACCGGCGGCCAAAGCGGCGTCGCGTACGGCGACGAGGTCTGCCGTGTCCACCCCACCGGACGCACCGTGGCCGAGTACCACCAGCGCCGCGGGGTCTCCGCCTGGTCGGTCGAGCGCGACCCGCGCCGGACCATGAGCCGTCGCGACATCGAACGTGGAGTGGGATGCACGCGTGGCCACAAAGCAACCGTACGGCTCGGTCACTCTGGCTCGCCTCCGCGCTCGCTCTCGCTCGCTGTCGGCTCGGTCAGGCCGAGGTGAGCGCCGCGGCCTCGGCGAACACGTTGCGCAACGCCGGGCCATCCCGGCTCGCCTCTGCGCTCGCTCCGCTGCTGCCACCCCACGGAGGGCCTAGTGGCCCGACGATGCTCACTCGCTGTCGGCTCGCTGCCGATGCGTCGAGCTCGTCAGTGCGCCACGCCACGAGCATCGCCCGGCGTTCGCGCGCGGTCGTTGCGCCCCACACCCCATGGCAGTCGCCGACGTCCAGCGCCCACGCGAGGCACGCGCCCTGCACATCGCAGGTCCGGCAGACGGCGACAGCCGCGTCCGACGGCTCGTTCGGCGCCGGAAAGAAGACCTCCGGATCGACGCTTCGGCACAGCCCACGTGCGCGCCAGCTCAGATCACGGTCGCGCTCGGCAAAGGCCCGCAACAATCGAGGATCCCGACGTGCGGCGGCGACCTCGTGTGGGCGGGGCATCCGCGCCCGGGTCATGTACCCACCTCCCCCGTGGGTCGATCCGCGGGATCGCCGCGGAGAGCACAATTTCGACCGATCGCCGCCTGCACGCTACGACGCCCGCGGGTGTCACCGGGTTACGGCGGCGTAACGAGTCGTACCGCTTGCCGGATGGCGAAACCGGCGGCACAACCAAATCGGCTGCGACCGTGCCGGCGTTGAGTTCTACCAAATGCGCTGACCCGCCGACAAGAGGTGTGCAGCGAAATGTGCAGAAGTCTGGCGGGCCGATGGCGCATAAACGCTCAAAAGAGAGTTGGTGCGCCATTGTCGTGATTGGACATCACCGGCACTTGCCGAATGAGCTCCGGCCCGTCATTGCGCACATCACCGACGGCGGTCGATACCGGACGCAGGATAATGCCGGCAGCGTACGCCGGATCCGGCGGTCGCAGCATGCCCGCCGGATCGGACGTGGTCAACCAACGTGTCCAGTCGGACGGCGCGAGTACCAACGGCATCCGGTGGTGGACGAAAGAAAGTTCGCCCGCTGCCGGAAGTGTAAGGACACTGAACGTCAGGCTGTGTTTACCGTACGCCTCGGAGGCGCTCCAGACACCGCCGAATGCCAGCGTCTCGCGGTCATCGCGGGTCATGAAGTACGGCTGCTTTCCGGAGTTGACGGCCCTCCACTCGTACCATCCGTCGGCCGGGACCAGACAGCGCCGCTGGGCGAACGGCTGGGCGAATGCCCGCGACGTCGCAACCGTCTCGGCCCGTGCGTTGATCATCCTGGCCGCGGCCGAGGTGTCGGCGGCCCAGGGCGGGAGGAGCCCCCACCGCGCAACTGACAGAACCCTCTGGGTCGTACGTGCGGAATGGCGCACGATCGGAACCGGGTCGGTGGGCGCGACGTTGTAGTCGGGCGTCGCCCAACCGCCGGCCGTCTCGTCCAGCGCCTCGAACAGCGCCACCAGGTCGGCGGTACTACGGGTTGAGGCGTAACGCCCACACATGCCGGCAACCGTACCCGGCAGAATGGAGGCGTGACCCATGCAGGCAGCTGGAGGGCGCCGACCGCTGGTGGGGCGGTGCGGGCGAGCGTACGGCTGCCCGGGTCCAAGTCAATGACCGCCCGGGCCCTGGTGCTGGCGGCGATCTCCCCCGGCCCGGGCACGCTGCGCGACCCGTTGCGGGCGCGGGACACCGACCTGATGGCCGACGGACTGCGGGCACTCGGCACCGATATCTCCACTGTGGACGATCACCGGTGGACGGTCCGGCCACGAGCGTTGCGAGGCCCCGCACACGTCGATGTCGGACTGGCCGGCACCGTGATGCGGTTTCTGCCGCCGGTCGCGGCGCTCGCCCATGGCCCGGTGACGTTCGACGGCGACGAGCGGGCCCGCGAACGGCCCCTGGCGCCACTTCTTCACGCCCTGGCCGATCTCGGCGTAGCGATGACAGTCGGACCCGGCGGCGGGCTTCCGGTTGAAATCTCGGGCACCGGCCGGGTCGGCGGCGCTGACGTGACCATCGACGCGTCCACCTCGAGCCAGCTCGTCTCCGGACTCCTGCTGGCCGCGCCAAGATTCGACCGCGGCCTGCGGGTCCGCCACGTCGGACCGCCAATGCCCAGCGCTCCCCACCTGGGGATGACAGTTGAGATGCTCCGCTCGGCGGGCGCCACTGTGGACGATTCCGTCGCCGATGTCTGGGCGGTGCAACCCGGTGGCCTCGTCGGTCGCATGTGGACGGTCGAGCCGGATCTCTCCGGCGCGGCGCCCTTTCTGGCCGCCGCACTGGTCACCGGCGGCGAGGTGACCGTGCCCGGCTGGCCGGAGCGTACGACACAACCGGGCGACCGCCTTCGAGACCTGCTGACCGCCATGGGAGCGCGGGTGACCGTTGACGGCGACGGTCTGACCGTACGGGGAACCGGCCGGATCCGGGGCATCGAGGCCGACCTGTCGGAGGTCTCGGAACTCACCCCAGTGCTGGCCGCCCTTGCGGCATTGGGAGACCGGCCGTCACGGCTTCGCGGCGTCAGCCACATCCGTGCCCACGAGACGGACCGGATCGCCGCCTTGGCGAAGGAGCTGGGTCGCCTCGGAGCCGAGGTCGTCGAGTGGCAGGACGGACTGGAGATCCGGCCGCGGGCCATGCGGCCGACCGTGGTCGAGACGTACGCCGACCACCGCATGGCCCATGCCGCGGCGGTAATCGGGCTCGCCGTCCCCGGCATCGTCCTCTCCGATGTCGGGTGTACCGCCAAGACGATGCCGGCTTTCCCCACCCTCTGGCGCGACATGGTCTGCGGCGGCGCCCGCTGAAACGCCAGCGCGACTACGACGAGGAGGACGTCCGCGTCCGCCCGGGCCGCTCGTCCCGACCTCGTACCCGTACCCGGCCGCGCCATGACGAGGCGGAGGACGGGCTCGTCGTGGCGGTGGACCGGGGCCGCTACACCCTCGCCGTCGGGGATCGCCTGGTGACCGCCATGCGCGCCCGCGAACTCGGCCGGCGCGGCGTGGTCGTCGGAGACCGGGTCGGCGTTGTCGGCGACACCTCCGGCGAGGAGGATGCCTTGGCCCGCATCGTCCGAATCGACGAGCGCACGTCGGTGTTGCGCCGCTCGGCCGATGACGACGAAACCGGCATCGAAAGGGTCATCGTCGCCAACGCCGACCAGATGGTGATCGTCTCCTCCCTCGCCGACCCCCCACCCCGTACCGGTTTCATCGACCGGTGCCTGGTGGCGGCGTACGACGCCGACATCGAGCCATTGCTCTGCCTCACGAAAGCCGACCTGGCCGACCCGAAGGAGGTGCTGGCCTACTACGCCGAGCTGGACCTGCCGCACGTGCTCTGTCGGCCGGACCGACCGCTCACCAAACTCAAGGCGGCGCTCACCGATTTGACCTCGGTCTTTGTCGGCCACTCCGGCGTGGGAAAGTCCACACTGGTCAACCGGCTGGTGCCGGATGCCGCGCGAGCGGTCGGCGCGGTGACTGCGATCGGCAAGGGCCGCCACACCTCCTCCAGCGCCGTCGCGCTCGCCCTGCCGGGTGGTGGCTGGATCGTGGACACGCCCGGTGTCCGCTCGTTCGGGATCGCCCACGTGGACCCCGACAACGTGCTGCACGGGTTCCCGGAGTTGGTGGCGGCGTCGGCGAACTGTCCGCCCAACTGCGACCACACCGGCGCCTCCGGCGACTGCGGGCTCGACGCGCTGGTGGCGGCCGGCGGCGGGGACGCCGGGCGACTGGCTTCGTTCCGCCGGCTGCTCGCCTCCCGGACCACACCGGCTCCGCGGGGGCGGCCCGGCGAGGAGTGAGGTGCAAGCAGGGGCACCCTGTTGGCCTCCTCGCGCAAGTAGGGTGCCCCCATCAACGAGTCGCTCGGCGCGTCGCGCCCGCATACCTACTCGACCGGGCCGCATACCTACTCGACCGGACCACGTACCTACGCGACCGGGCCGCCGATGCGCCAGTACTCGCCGCCGTCGCGGGCGAGCAGATCGGCGTCGACGAGGTGGCGACGCAGCGACGCGTGATCGTGGTGGAATGTCTGCAGAATGAGATCCACCTCGCGCTCCTGGTACCGCACGCCCGGCGTGAACCTGGTCACGATGAACTCCAGGACCACCCGCCGACGCGACTGCTTCGACGGCATCGAGACCAGCCGTCCATCGACGATGAACGCCCGCAGAACGGCTTCCCGGAACCGGTCGGTGTCGCGCCGCGGTGCGGGCGCCGGCGCCGGGCCGGCGGCCCGCTGCAGGGTAGCGATGCGGGGCACCAGAGCGACGCCGTCGACCGTGGTCACGAGCTCGGCTTCCAGCAGGCGACGGACCGCCGCCAGCACATCGTCTTCGGCGAGACCGGTCATCGCCTGAATCTGGCCCGTGGCTGTGCCGCCGAGCACGATAGCGGCGAAGACCCGCAGTCGCGCCTCATCGGCGAGGAGCCGGACCACCGCCTCGGCACTCATACCCGGGAAGGTAACTCGAAACAGGCCCGGAAGTCCTATAGGTTTCGCCTCGTGACCCGCTACGCCGACGACCTGGCACTCGCGCACGTGCTGGCCGACACGGCTGACTCCATCGCGATGGCGCGCTTTCGCGCACAGGACCTGCGCGTGACATCCAAGCCAGACTTGACTCCCGTCTCCGACGCGGATACGGCGGTGGAGAAGGCACTTCGCGCGACCCTGTCGCGCACGCGTCCACGCGACGGCGTTCTCGGTGAGGAGTACGGCGCCAGCATTGCCGCGGCCGGGCCGAGCCAGCGGCAGTGGGTGATCGACCCGATCGACGGCACGAAGAACTTCGTCCGCGGTGTACCGATATGGGCCACCCTTATCGCCCTGATGGACGGCAGCGAGCCGGTGGTGGGACTGGTGTCCGCGCCGGCACTCAGCCGGCGGTGGTGGGCCGCAAAGGGACTCGGGGCGTATGCCGGTCGTCACACTGCGGCCGCGACCCCGATCCACGTCTCGGGCATCAGCCGGCTCGCGGACGCGTCGTTCTGCTACTCGTCGCTCAACGGGTGGGAGCAGGCCGGGCGCCTCGACGCGATCATCGAGATCACCCGGCGGGTCTGGCGCAGCCGCGCGTACGGGGATTTCTACGGGCACATGCTGGTCGCCGAGGGCGCTGTGGACATCATGGTCGAGCCGGAGCTGTCATTGTGGGACCTGGCCGCTCTCGTCCCGATCGTGACCGAGGCCGGCGGGACCTTCACCGACCTGGGCGGCCGCCCGGGGCCGGCCGGCGGTAGCGCCATCGCGACCAACGGGAAGCTCCACGCGGAAATACTCGATCGGTTGAGCGGATGATGTGCCCGATCGCGCGGTTTCTTCGGCGCGACTTCCCGGCCCCTGACGGCTTGAGCGCGCGCGACGCGCCCAGGCCGTCTACCCTCGTCGCGTGATAACCGCGGGCTGGCTCTTCCTCGCCGCCATGATCGGCGCCTACGGGGTGGCCAACCTGCTCCAGTCCTTCGCCGCCGCGAAGACGACGGCCGGCGAGACCCTGGACCCGAAGCTCCTTGTCCGGTTGGTGCGTCAGCGTACGTACGTGACGGGGCTGGGCTGCCAGTTCGTCGGGTTCGTCCTCGCCGTCCTGGCGCGGCGCGACCTGCCTCTCTTCCTGGTGCAGTGCGCCGTCGCCGCGGGGCTCGGCGTCACCGCGGTTCTGGGTGTCGTGCTGCTCAAATGGAGATTGCCGCGGATGGAGGTCGGCCTGCTGATCGCCCTCTGTGCCGGCCTGGCCGGGCTGGTCATCGCGGCCGAACCCCATCCGTCCCGCCAGCTCGGCATGGCCGGCATCATCGGTCTCCTCATCGTGCTCGGCCTGCTCGCCGTCGGCGGCTTCTTCGCCGCCCGGTTGCATGGCGTACCCGGGTCGGTCATCCTCGGCTCGCTCGCCGGCGTGGCGTTCGGCGCAGCCGCCGTCGCCTCCCGACCGCTCGCCAATGTCCACTCGCTCGACAAGTTCATCCTGGACCCGCTGCTCTACCTGCTGATCGCGAACTCGGTCGTCGGCCAGTTGCTGCTCGGCCTCGCGATGCAACGCGGCTCGACCACGGCGGCTGTCGCCGCCATGGACGCAGCCGCCGCCGTACCCGCGGCGATCGTGGGACTGCTCTTCCTCGGGGACAAGATCGCCGTCGGGTTCATGTGGCTCGCCGGTCTGGGCTTCCTCGTCACGCTCGGCGCGGTGATCGGGCTCACCTTCTTCGCGGAGCCGCAGCACCACCACCAGATCGCCGGACGGCACCGACAGCCCGAGCCCATGCCCGGTCTGCACACAGCCCGTGGCCCGAAGGGGAGCCCACGTCGGCCGGTCGGGCGTGACCAGTCCGCCCTTCGAGTGGATGGGTTGCCGCCGGCTGGAAGGCGGGTGGGAGGGTCACTGTGAGCCGACGGGCACCGCGGGCAGCGCCCTCACCGCCGGCAACGCGCCATCACGCGGGAGGGCAGAACGGTTGTGGTTGCCCTGGCAACCAGAGACGTTCAGCGCTCGCCCGGTGGCTCATTCCGCGGCGATCAGCTCCGCGATCTGGACGGCGTTGAGCGCGGCTCCCTTGCGGAGATTGTCGTTCGAACAGAAGAAGGCGAGACCGTGCTCGACGGTCTCGTCCGCCCTGATCCGGCCGACGTAGGTCGGATCCTTCCCCGCCGCCAGCAGTGGCGTCGGGATCTCCTCGAGCTGCACGCCCGGCGCGGCGGCGAGCACCTCGCGGGCACGCTGCGGGGTGATCGGCCGCTCGAACCGGGCGTTGACCTGCAGCGAGTGTCCGGTGAAGACGGGCACCCGGACGCAGGTGACGCTCACCTTCAGGCGCGGGATCTCCAGGATCTTGCGGCTCTCGTTGCGCAGCTTCTGCTCCTCGTCCGTCTCGTTGGCGCCATCGTCCACAATGGACCCGGCCAGCGGCAGCACGTTGAACGCGATGGGACGGGCGAACTTCACCGGCGTGGGCATCGGCACGGCGGAACCGTCGAAGGTGAGCTCACTGGCCCGTTCGGCGGTCTTCTCGATCTGCTCGCGCAGCTCGTCCACGCCGGCGAGCCCGGACCCGGAGACGGCCTGATAGGTCGCGGTGACGAGGCTGACGAGTCCGGCCTCGAGATGCAGCGGCTTGAGTGCGGGCATCGCGGCCATCGTGGTGCAGTTCGGGTTCGCGACGATCCCCTTGGGCCGGTGGGCCAGCGCATGCGGGTTCACCTCGGAGACGACGAGGGGTACGTCGGGGTCCATCCGCCAGGCCGAGGAGTTGTCGATGACGGTCGCACCGGTGGCCGCCACCCGGGGCGCCAACGCCCTGGACGCGGTCTTGCCGCACGAGAAGAGGACGACGTCGAGCCCGGCGAAGTCGGCCGTCTCGGCGTCCTCGACCGTGATCAAGCCGTCTTGCCACGGCACGCGGCGCCCGGCCGAGCGCGCCGAGGCGAACAGGCGCAGCTGGTCGACGGGGAACGACCGCTGGGCCAGTACCTGGCGCATGACGCCGCCGACCTGTCCGGTCGCGCCCACAATTCCGATCTTCATGAGTCCTGAAAGTATCAAGTCCGGCCGACGAAGGGTTGCGGTCCCCCGCTCGGTCGTGCAACATGAGTGTTGCGTTTGCGCAATGCTCGTATTCCGCAGCGCTATGACGGGAGCCGGCCATCACTACACTGTGGACAGTCGTGGGGCAGTGGTCGCGGATCGGCGTGACGGGATTCGGTGGGCCGCCGGCTCACATCGCCCTGCTGCGCGAGCTATGCGTCCGACGCCAGCATTGGCTCACCGAAGAGGAGTTCGAGGACGGCGTCGCGGCAACCGCGCTGCTGCCGGGCCCCGCCTCGACCCAGCTGGCCATCTACTGCGCCTGGCGGGTACGGCGTACCGCGGGGGCGCTCGTCGGCGGCGTCTGCTTCATCGCCCCCGGGCTGATCGCCACGATCGCACTCTCCGCCGCCGTCCTGGCGAGCTCGCCGCCCAGACTCGTCCTGGGAGCGGCGGCCGGGGCCGGCGCAGCGGTCGCGGCGGTGGCCGTACGGGCGGGCTCCGACCTGGTTCCGGCGAGCTGGCGCCGGGCCGACTCAGCTCGGCCGGCGCGCCTGCGCTGGTTGGCGTACGTCACCATCGGCGGCCTGGCGGCGATCACCGTCGGCGCCTGGGTTGCGGCCGCGATCGTCCTGGCGGGACTCGTCGAGCTGGCCGTCCGGCGCCGGTACCAGCGGGTCGCGGCCGTACCCATCGCGGCCGGTGCGGCCGGACTCACCGGACTCGCCGCGCTGGTCTGGACGGCGTTGAAAGTCGGCGCCCTCTCGTACGGCGGCGGCTTCGTGATCATTCCACTCATGCAGTCGGACGCCGTCGACCGCTACCACTGGATGACCGGGAGCCAGTTCCTCGCCGCGGTCGTTCTCGGGCAGATCACGCCGGGACCGGTGGTACATACCGTCGCGGTCGTCGGGTACGCGGCGGCCGGCGTCGGCGGCGCGATGCTCGCGGCCACGGTGGCGTTCCTGCCCTCGTTCGTCTTCGTCATCGCGGGGGCCCGGCGACTGCAACAGCTACGCGACAACGAGTCGGCCCAGTCATTCCTCACGGGCGCGGGGGCCGCGGCGGTCGGAGCGATCCTGGGCTCGTCGATACGACTCGGGCTCGAGCTGACGCACCTGTGGCAACTCGTCGTGCTCGCCTTCGCCGCCATATGGCTCCTGGTGCTTCGCCGCGGTGTGGTCAGCGCGCTGCTCGGCTGTGCCGGCCTCGGCCTGGTCGCCACGCTGGTCGGACTGCCGGTCTGACCGTTCCCGTGGCGGCGAGCCCGGCGAGGCCGCAGGCTGAAGAGCATGGGTAGGCCGAGGATCGTCATTATCGGGGCCGGATTCGCCGGGTTCCACGCCGCGTCGACGCTGAGGCGGCTCGCCCGGGGCCGGGCCGAGATCATCATCGTCAACCCGACCGACTACTTCCTCTATCTGCCGCTGCTGCCCGAGGTCGCGGTCGGACTGGTTGACCCACGTCGGGTCACCGTCTCGCTGCCGGCGACGCTCCCCGGCGTCCGGCTCATCCTGGGTGAGGTGGACACGATCGATCTCGCCGGCCGCCAGGTGCATTACCACGACGCGGAGGGCGGCGGAGCCATGGTCGCCTACGACCGGCTCGTGCTCGCCGCCGGCAGCGTCAACAAGCTGCTCCCCATTCCCGGGGTGGACGAGTACGCACACGGCTTCCGCGGGATCCCCGAGGCGCTGTACCTGCGCGACCACATGACCCGGCAGATCGAGCTGGCGGACGCGACGGACGACCCGGCCGAGCGCCGGGCCCGGTCGACCTTCGTCGTGGTCGGCGCCGGGTACACCGGCACCGAGGTCGCCGCGCACGGCGTCCTGTACACCGACATCCTGTACGAGCGCCATCCCCGCCTCCGACCCGACCGTCCACGATGGATACTCGTCGAGGTGGCCGACCGGGTGCTCGCCGGCCTCAACCCGAGACTGTCCTCTACGGCGGCCACGGTTCTGGCCGATCGAGGGGTCGACGTGCGGCTCAGGAGTCACGTCACCCAGGCGAGCAACGACGGGGTCCGCCTCAGTGACGGCACGTTCGTGGCGACCCGTTCGCTCATCTGGTGTGTGGGTGTGCGGCCCGATCCGCTCGTGGCCGAACTCGGACTCTCCACACGGGAGGGTCGCCTCACGGTGGACGAGTACCTACGCGTACCGGGGCATCCGGAGGTCTACGCCTGCGGGGACGCCGCCGCGGTCCCCGACCTCACCCGTCCCGGTGAGATCACCGCCATGACGGCGCAGCACGCCGTACGGCAAGGCAAGCGGGCGGCCCACAACGTCGCCGCCTCGTACGGGCACGGCCGCGCGCGGCCGTACAAGCACCACGATCTCGG
>JBKPDY010000113.1:0-12122 GCA_046728155.1 Actinomycetota bacterium | reverse complement strand
CCTTGCGGTTGGCGGTGGTGGTCAGCCAGGCGCCGGGGTTGGGGGGTACGCCGTCGGCCGGCCACCGCTCGACGGCGGTCGCGAACGCCTCGGCCGCCGCCTCCTCGGCGATGTCGAGGTCACCGAAACGCCTGGTCAGGGAGGCAACCACCCGGGCCCACTCCTCGTGGTGCGCCTGGGTGATCGCGTCCCGGAGGTCGACCCCGCTCACAGGAACGGCCGCACCTCGACCTTCCGATTGCAGTGCTTCGACCCCTCGCCGGCGAGCTTGAGCGCCACGTCGAGGTCGGGGGCCTCCATGATCCAGAAGCCGGCGAGATACTCCTTCGACTCCAGGAAGGGCCCGTCGGTGAACATCGCCTCCTCGCCTCGGTTGTCGATGACGGTGGCCGAGCTGGGCGCCGCGAGGCCACCGGCGACGACCCAGTGACCCTCCGCCTTGAGCCGGTCGTTGAACGCGTCGATGGCCGCCATCTCGTCCGGGGTGGCGAGGCCGGCCGTGTCGTCGATCACGGAAACCAGGTACTGCATCTCGGATCATCTCCTGTGGTTCGGGGCGCCCCTCCTGGGCGGCCGCTCACACCTGCTACGAACACCTCTGCCCCGATCCGACAACTCCTCCCGGACTTCTTTCAAGGACATTCTGGTACGCCGGTCGCGCTGGTCCGCTCCTGCCGCGGTTGCGCCATCGGTGAGCGCGGCACGGTTGGTGCATGGCCGATTCTGTCGTTCTCCCAGGTGTTTCTGATGATCTTCTTCGGGTGGTGATCACCGCGCACCTGGCTCGCTACAAGGGCTTGTCTCGGGTCCACACAAGTTCTGATCTGCAAGTGTTCCTGCGGTGGTGCGCCGACCGCCAGCTTGATCCGCTCCGGCTCGGCGGGCCGACGTCGAACTGTTCGTGCGGTGGCTGGAAGAGGTTCCGCCGGTTCAAACCGTCCACAGTGTCCCGACGACTATCGGTGGTGACGTGCTTCTACCGCACCTGTGTGATCTATGCCATTGTGGACGCCTCCCCAGCCGCCTACGTACGACGTCCGCCGGTTCCCAACGAATCACCGACGCTAGGCCTGTCGTACTTGCAGTTCGAAACGATGATCGTGACTGCCCGCACCTCAACGATCCCGCTTGACTTCGCCCTGGTCGCCATGCTCGGTCTGCTCGGTCTGCGGGTCTTCGAGGCGTGCAGCGCCTCCATCGACGACCTCGGCGAGGAGCACGGTCACCATGTGCTGCGCGTGCTCGGGAAGGAGACCAAGCGAGCATTGATCCCGCTGCCACCCGCGGTCGGACGGGCGATCGACCGCGCAGTCGGCGACCGGATGCACGGTCCGGTCCTGCTCAATCGCAATGGCGCCCGCTTGGACCGACACGCCGCCACCCGGCGGCTGCGGCGCCTCGCGAATACGGCCGGCGGACGCATGCCGCGGACGTACCGGCACATGCTGCGCCACCCCTACGTAACCACCATGCTCGACGCTGGCGTGAGCCTTCGCGATGTTCAGATCGCCGCGCGCCATGCCAACCCAAAGACAACCATGCGCTACGACCGTGCCCGCAAGAATCTGGACCGCCACCCGAACTACATCCTTGCCGCGTACATGGCGTCCGGCACGTGAAGCGAACGAGACCATCCGCTCGTGCCGAGCAGTGCACCCGGAGTGGAAGATGCGGCGCCGTCGAGGGCACGCTTGGGTCGCGTCAGCCGTACGGCGACCGGTCCCTGGTCCAGCACAAAGGGGTGGGCTTGTCCGGGTCGGCCTCGGTACAGTAGCGGTATGGAGGTCAGCAGTCACCCTTTGATCGCGACCGCACGAGCTGCCAGCTCGTCGGTTGCCGCTGCCTGACCTTCTTGCTTCCGCCGGCGACCGGAGATGGGTTTGCCGGCGCGCCGTCTTATCCTCGTTCCCGGCCGCGTGCCAGCGGTCCTTTCTGGTTGCCATGACTTTGAGGCCAGCCGCCATGGAAATGAATCACACCGTGAGTACGTTCATCGACTACTTCCGCGAACGCGGCCACCAGCCGGTCACAGAAGGTTCTATCGTGCCGTCACCCGGAGACCCGGTGCTTTTCACCACCTCTGGAATGCACCCACTGACCCCGTACCTGGAGGGCCGAACGCATCCACTGGGGCGACGTCTGGTCAACGTTCAACGCTGCCTGCGCACCACCGACCTGGACGAGGTCGGTGACGACACACACCTGACGGTGTTCGAGATGCTCGGCTCATGGTCACTTGGCGACTATCCCGGCTCGCAGAGCCTACGGTGGGGATATCAGCTGCTGTGCGACGGCTTCGGTATCAGCCCCGACCGGTTGCACGTCACCGTGTTCGGCGGCGATGAGCAAGTCGGCCCGGATACCGAGTCCCTTAAGACGTGGGAGGGCCTCGGCGTGCCGGTGGAATTGACCCGCGAGGAGAACTGGTGGTCGAACGGCCCAACGGGACCCTGCGGTCCCGACTCCGAAATCTTCGTGTGGACTGGAGAAACACCACCACAGGGCACCCCGAGCAGTGACCCGCGTTGGATGGAGGTGTGGAATCACGTGATGATGCGCTACCGCCGTCACGGCGACGGCAGCCTCGAGCCGCTGCGACAGTCCAACGTGGATACGGGCATGGGTCTGGAACGCATGCTGATGGTCCTGCAGGATAGGCAATCCGTATTCGACTGCGACGTGTTCGAGCCATGGATGAGAACTATTCCGGACCTGTGGGAGCTGGACGAACCCTCGCTACGCGTGACCTGCGACCATCTGCGCTCCGGCGTTGTGATCATCGGCGATGGGATCCGGCCGTCGAACACGGGGCGCGGCTACGTACTACGACGGCTGATCCGCCGTGTGCTGACCACGCTATGGCGGAGTGACTCGTCCCGCACACTGTTCGACTTGCCGATTCATCTATTCGAGCACACGTTGGAGCACTTCAAGCAGCAATCGGACGTCGGAGGCGTGCGCGAGATACTACTCAACGAGGAGAACCGCTTCGAAACGCTGCTTCAGCGGGGACGCCGGGTGGTGTCCCGCCAGCGCACCCGCGGACCTCTCACCGATGAGGAGTACGGCTACCTATACGACACACACGGTCTTCCCCCCGACCTTGTCGTCGGTCTGCTGTCGGAATTGGGTTAGCCCCAGCTCCGCTCATGCCGACCGGCGCGCGCCCGGCGAACTCGACCCTTGCTTGATCGTCGCAGTCGCCGTCACTGAATGCACGCATCTGCCGCGATAAACGCGGTGGCCACGGCGCGGCGCGGACGACCGACCCGGGGACCGGCCACGCTTCGACGCATTCGGCGCGTTCTGATACCGCTCGTTCCCAGTGAACTGAGCGGCATCACCCTCGGCCGGATATTTGACATCGCACCGAACCCGCACCGTGCGGATGATCGATCAATGAGAATGTCACGAACCAGCGGTCACCCGATCCAGTGCCGTGCAAGCGGCGTGCGGGACACCGGATCGAGTGACCGGATTTGCCGAGAAGAATGCGTCAGCCGTCAGTGGGTCTCGGTTCTCGGATCGGCGAGCGGGTATAACTACGCAATGGATCTCGGGTCGTGGCTGGGGCTGCTTGCGGGTGTGGGCGGAGCCACCGTGGCGATCTACGGGGCCGTCGTCCTGTTGACCGGCCGCGCCACACGGGGCGATCGACGCGCGTTTCAGCGCGCGAGTGACGCTGGGCCGTACTATCTGTTCTTTGGGCTGGCGTTGACGCTGATGGTGGTGGGCGTGGTGTTGAACGAGCATCATCAGTCGTTGCCGGCGGTCGCGGCGCTCGTCGGCGCTGTGGCGTCGGCCGGTCTGGCAGTCATCCGCCACCGACCCCGCCGGAAACGGCGGCGGTAGGCGGTGGCCGTACCGCAGAAGCCACTCACTTCTTCTGCGGCCCTGCGGGCGTCTCGCCTCGCTCGCCTCAGGTGATCTTTGGGGATGCGCTCTTCTGCCGCTGATCGCGCGCCCCGCACCAAGGTCAACCGCACGGTCATGCCGATCTGCAGGCGGTGCTGCGTAGGCTCGTGCTGCCTGTGTCGGATCGGGCTGCCACCGTTCGTAGAGAAGGTGGAGGGTGGCCGTGGGGGCCACCCCAGCAAAGGAGGAGACATGACCGAGTACCTCATCGCCTTCAACGACGAGTGGGTGCCCGACCACACGGTCGAGGAACTGCGCGAGAAGTCCAAGGCTGTCAGAGCGTTGGTGGCAGAGATGAAGGCTGCCGGGGTCTTCATCTTCACCGGCGGCCTGGACGATGCTGCCCCCGTGTTCAGTGTTGATGCGTCGAGCGGCACGCCGCTGTTCACCGACGGTCCGTTCGTCGAGTCCAAGGAGCACCTCGGCGGCTTCGCCGTCGTGGATGTGGCCGACCAGGAGGCGGCGCGGCTGTGGGCGGGAAAGATCGCGGTGGCCTGCGGTTGGCCGCAGGAGGTGCGACGCTTCCGGGTCCCCACGCAACTTCCAGAGATTTCTTAACGGAGTCGGCGGGCGTTCCTACTGCGAGGCTCTACTAGGTGTACTTGTGGATGCCACCAGTTGTTTCTCCCGACCCGGAGATATCTCGATACGCACCTCATCTGCCGCTGTCCGTGCGCGGCTAGCGATGCGAGGGCCGCACCCTGACGCCTTGGGTGCGGCCCTCATCGTTGCCGTACAAACAATGGCGTGAGGCTAGCCGGAACCACCGACAGACATCAGCTCACGCCGACGAGCGGGCCCACTCGCCGCGATGGGCCCGGTTGTGCTCCACTGTGATCAATGGTGCGGAGATCCAGCCCGGTACGAGGACTAGGTTCGCCCCACGCCCGATCTCAGGTCACTGCCCCGTGTCCCCAGTTCAGGCCGATGCGCACGGTCACTATCACCACGATGCCGACGGGCTGCGCCCGGCCGCCGCGCCGGGCGAGGATCGCAACCGGCCCCCAGACCCGGACACGACGGAAGGCGGGTAGGCGCTGCGCCGGCCGCCGCGGCGGGCGAGGATCGCAACCCGCATGTCGGGCGCCCGGGTTCGGTGATCCTGGCCCGGCTGCGCCCGACCGCCGCGCCGGGCCAGGATCGCAACAGGAACCAGTCCGCTACGCGCTCTCCTGCTTCTCGAGCTGCGCCCGGCCGTCGCGCCGGGCGAGGATCGCAGCGCCAGGTCGAGCGTCGCGTATCGCTGCGACGCCGGCGTCCGTGGATCACGTCCACGGATGTGCGCCCACCGCGGCCGACCTCCGTGTGGCTGCGTAGATGGATCATCAGAAGCGCCTACACGGTGCAGTCGGTCGCATCAGCAACGGCTCGGAAGGTCGCTTCGCCGACTCAGCCCCTGGGCAGGCAAGCGTTCGGCCAACCGTACGGATATCGGATCGTACGCAGCGTCACATGAACCAACGGGGACGAAGTCCAGCTTGCGACCTGCTTGCGACAGGCCCTGTAGCTTAGTCATCTCGCGCCAGCCGTCGCGGTAGCCCATCAGTTTGTCGGCGAGGTCTTAGGCCCGTTCGCGGATACTGGTAGGCCGAGCTAGGCGACCCGACAGTTATGCCAGGCGTCGCGGCACATGCCCGATCAGCGGACTGCGATCATACCGGCACGCGCAGTACCGTCTGGCAACATGACCCACCCGACACCGGCGGCCGCCCCATGGTGGTCGGTTCCGCCTGCGCGGCGGGTCAGCTTCCTCGCCGGCGCGGATCCCGACCTTCTTGCGATCGACATTGATCCGTTGCCATCGGAAGCTCCCGCCGTCGTTCAGTTCCACCCTAAGGCCGGTTGTGTGCTCGGCGAACACGTGACGGTTCTCGTTGATGAGCTGGAGCGCGTGGCGATTGAACTGTTTCCGGCGTGGTTGCCGGGCGCGGACCGACTGAGCGGACCCGAGGGTCTCGGGACAGTTGCGGTCCGTGCGCTCGCCGATCAGCGTGCAGCCCGCTCGCCGAACTTCGGCCCATTCCTTCGCGACCTGGCCGAGCGAAGCCTGCGCGCATCGACCAACGCCAACTGCCAACATGGCGCCCAGTTTCCTCTCGAGGTTCGGGCCCGGGGCCTCACGCGGCTCATCGCGGACGCCTATGGCCGCGACTCGACAGCCCTGCTCGTGACGGTCCCGGATGGTCTTTCCGCCGCCGAGGAGCGCGCCCTCACGGACGTCGCGGAGTGGCTCGCCCTGCGCGGTCGCATGACGGTCTGGCTCGCCGGCGCACCGCTGAAGATGGCTGACCGCATCCGCTCCGTCCTCGTCACTCTTCCCGAACACTTGACGAAGTTGGTCACCGAAGTGGAAGACGGTCCGAGCGTCGCTTCCACTGGGCCGACTACACTCGTGACGTATCCGCCATTGTCTGGCCTTCCGCGGCCGGACAGCGCAGCCGAGCAGGCACTGGAACGCACCCTCGCGTTGCATGAGTGGGCGGACGGCCGGCACTGGAACTACACGTACGAATGGAACTTGCTCCGCCGTACGTACCGCCTCGACCTGTTCTGGCCGCTGGAGCGACTCGTGGTCGAGGTCGACGGCCCGGAGCATCGGGGGCGCCTGCAGTTCGCCGACGACCGTCGCCGCGACGTCCAGCTCCACGCACTCGGCCACATCGTGCTGCGGTTCACCAACGAACAGGTACTCTCCGACATCCACGCCGTCGTCACCGACATCGAGCAAGTGCTGGCGCTTCGACGCGCCGACATGGAGATGAGGCAGTATGTCCAACCGTGACCAGATGCCCGGCCTGACACCCAATCGAATACTTGCTCTCGTGGTACTGATGGCCGAGGCACGCGAGCTCGACAACAACGAGCTGAAGGAGCTCGCTGGATTTTCCCTTACAGGCGAGGACAACAAGAAGCTCGAAGGGCTCGGCCTGGTGGAGACGGATCGCACGCATCGACCGTTTTCACATCAGCTGACGGATGAGGGTTGGCGGCTCGTGCGCGACCTTCCCGGCACGGTTCCACCGCGGCAGGGAGGCTCGGCGATTCGATCGCTCTTCACTCTGCTGGCCAATGTTCAGCGATCGCTTAATCGGCTGCAGGTGAGCCCCCCCGAGTTCTTCAAGCGGACGGGGGAGGCGGTGGCACCAACCGTCGATGACGTTGAGGCGCGGATCCGCGGCGCGTACCAGGACGTGGCCAAGGTCCCGGGCGGTTGGGTGGGTCTCGCTGACCTCCGTGAGCGGCTCGGCCACCTGGACCGCGAGGTGGTTGACCAAACTCTGCGGGCAATGGTGCGCCGAGACGACGTGCGCATCATCCCGGCGGCGAACGTGAAGGCGCTAGAGGAGCGGGACCGCGCGGCGGCTGTGCGAATCGGGGACGAGGACAGCCACGCAATAGCAATCGGGCGATCGTGATGCGCGCCGAGGAGCGCGCCGCCCTCGAGGCGGCGATGGCGAACCTCGTTCCGGCGCCCACGCCTGACGACGTGTGGCGGCCGCCCCGGTTCGACGTGCGCGAACTCCACGAGCGCGTGGTGCGGGAGGTTCTCACCGGCGTGAACAAGGCCCGTCGGCACGACGACAGCAATCCGCTGGGGGTCGCCGTCCAGGGCCGAGCGGGGTCCGGCAAGACGCACCTGCTCGGGGCCGTACGCGACACGATCCAGCGCGAGGGCGGCTATTTCTTCCTGGTCAACCTTGTTAACGGCCGGACATTCTGGCAGAGCGTCGCTGTCTGCATGGTCGAGGGCCTGAGCCAGGACGCGATCGGCTGGGGCACCCAGCACAAGACATTCCTTCGGCGGCTCACGGCCCAGCTCGGGATCCCGGCCGAGGTGAGGGATGCCGTGGCCGGCGACGCTCCCATCACCCGCGTGCAGCTCGACACGTTCATCCGGGCGCTGCGCACGTTCGATCGAGACGTCGGGAAGCAATGTCAGGACACCGCCCGAGCCCTGGTGCTCAACGGTGCCGCCGACTTCGAGGCCCAGGACGTCGGCTACGCCCACCTGATCTCCGACCCAGGCGATCCGGCCATGCGCGAGGAATGGGGCCTCAGCCAGCAGCTCCGCGAGCCGGAGGAGATCGTCCGGGACATTTCTCGCCTCATTGCGCTAACGCTCGACCCATCGGTCATCGCATTCGACCAGTTGGACACGCTTTTCGCACAATCCACCACCGTGTTCTTCAGGGAGGACAATGGCCAAGAGATGGCCGCAGCCATGGCCCTCGCACCGGTCGCGGATGGGCTGTTGCGGTTGCGCGACATCACCAGACGCACACTCGTGGTTGTATCCTGCCTGCCGGACACCTGGGTCGCCCTGACGAAGAGTGCGCCCGCGCCCGTTCTCGACCGCTTTCGCGAGGCCAACCTGCCCGACCGGATACCCAGGGCGGCGATCGCCGAGGCGATCATCGCGAAGCGGTTCAAGGCCGCGTTCGACGACGAGCACTTTTCGGCGCCGTATCCCACCTGGCCCATCAAGCCCGAGGCGTTCGCCGACGCCGAGGCGGCGCTCACCCCTCGGGCGCTGCTGCGCCGGGTCGACGCCCACCTGCGGCGATGCCTGGACCGGGACGTTGTTACCGAGGCGACCCACCTACTCGACGACATCCCGGTGCAACGCGAGCCGAAGCAACCGTCCGGGGCGGACAAGCGATCGTTGGATCAGCACTTCGCCGAGCTCGTGGCGGCCGCGGACGTTCGTGACGCGCTGGACCCGGCGACGGAGGACCAGCACATGCCTGCGCTGCTCTCGGCCGGCCTGACCGCATGGATTGACGAGCAGGCGCCGACCGGCCGGACGTACAAGATCGAACCTCAGCGGGGCAAGAAACCCGCCCTACACGGGCGTCTCATCGAGGTGCTGGACGAGGCGACGGAGAACGAGGCCGACAGGAGCTTTCGTGCCATCGCGAGCGCCAACGCGACGGCGGTGATCAGCCGGATCAAGGCTGCGTGCACAAAGGCGGGCCTCGATCCACAGGTGCCGCTGCGCCGCCTCGTCGTGCTCCGCAGGGGGCCGTGGCCATCGGGGCCGCGCACCAAAGAGGTCACCGACGCGTTCGTGGCGGCCGGCGGCATCGTCCACCAGATCACCGAGGAGGACCTGAAGGTCTTCGCTGCGCTGCGCGACATGCAGAGTCGGCCGGACCCGCACCTGGAGGAGTGGCTGGCCGCCAGGAGGCCGGCGAGTGGCACAAGTCTTCTCCGTTCTGTACTGGGCGGCTCGGCACCTGATGCCACCGCCGACGAGGTTGTCCTGAAGCATGACCGCCCAAGCGCAACGACCCACCCGGCCGTCGAGGTCGGCCGCACCGCAGACAGTGGATCCCCGCTCGCGATCAACCTGGAGTCGCTACGCCGGCACACCGTCATCTTCGCCGGATCCGGCTCGGGAAAGACCGTTCTGATCCGCCGATTGGTGGAGGAGTGCGCCAGGCGGGGCGTCTCGGCGATCGTCCTGGATCCAAACAACGACCTCGCCCGGCTCGGCGACGCGTGGCCGGAGCCGCCGAACGGCTGGCTGCCGGGCGATGACATAAGGGCAAAGGACTATCTCGAGCACACCGAAGTGGTGATCTGGACGCCACGGATCAGCGCTGGACGGCCGATCGCCTTTCAGCCTCTGCCGGACTTTCGACCCGTCCGCGACTCGGCCGACGAGTTCGACCAGGCGGTGCGGTCGGCGGTCGAGGCGCTCGCTCCTCGGGCGGGTGTAAATGGGGCGACGAAGCTGGCCCAGCAGGGGAAGGCGGTGCTCACGGAGGCACTCCGGGCGTACGCAACGGGCGGAGGAGTCGGGTTGCGTGGCTTCACTGACTTCCTCTCGGAGCTCCCCGACGGTGTGAGCCGCATGGCGAGGGCTACCAAGCTCGCCCACGACCTCGCCGAGACGCTCAAGGCCGCCATGATCACGGACCCGTTGTTCGGGGGTGAGGGTACGCCCGCCGATCCGAGCATGCTGCTCATGCCAGGTCGGGGGAAGCGCGCCCGGGTGTCGGTGATCAGCTTCGTCGGCCTGACCTCGAACGAGGAGCGGCAGAGCTTCGTCAACCAGCTGCAGATGGCGTTGTTCGCGTGGATCAAGCGCAATCCGGCGGGCGACCGTCCGCTCGGTGGCATCTTCGTGATGGACGAGGCCCAGACGCTCGCGCCATCGACGGGCCACACCGCATGCACGGCCAGCACGATCGCGCTCGCATCGCAGGCCAGAAAGTACGGACTCGGACTCGTGTTCGCGACGCAGGCGCCCAAGGGACTGCACAACCAGATCTCCGGCAACGCAACCACGCAGTTCTTTGGCCTGCTCAACTCGCCGGCCCAGATCGACGCGGCCCGTGAGCTTGCGCACGCCAAGGGCGGCCGGCTACCGGACATCGGACTGCTCGGCAGTGGACAGTTCTACGTCGCCGGCGAGGGATTCTCGTTCGTCAAGATCAAAGCGCCGATGTGCCTGACGTACCACCCAAAGGCGCCACTTTCACCCGAGGAGGTTGTTCTACGCAGCCGCGATGCGCTTTAGCGGTGAACCTGACGTGCAACACCCGGTCCACCGGCATGCGCTTGCCCTCACCCATCTGCGTCCTGCCCGAGGATCGCGAGAACGTGCGCAGCATTGACACTCGACTTGAACACTTCGCAGCCGAGCACGTCGGGGTACTGGTGGTACGCGCGGACCGCAAGGACGAGAAACGCCGCTTCGGTAACCTGGCCGGGATGCGGCAATGGATCGAATCAGTCAACGACACCGACAAGGGCCAACTCGACCTGGAACAGCACGGCGGGCGTACCGGCGCCGGCGTCTACGCTCCCGTCGCCCAACGCCTACTCGCCCTGGCCGCGATCTGGCACAACTGGGCCACCGACGCGCCCATCAAACGCTCGCTGATCGCATACGACCACTGAGAGGAACCGATAGGGATCGGAATCACTCGTCTTGCTTGCATAGCGTCTGGGTCAAAGGGTGTGCCTCGCCTTGACTTTGCCTTAGTCTATGTATCAGTATTCTGATACATTGGATGAGACAGTCTGGAGGTCGTGATGGGCGAGATGAGAGGGCCGACAGGCGGGCTCGCCGTGGACGAGCGTGGCATTCGCCTGGCTCGGCAGTGGCTGGAGTCGTATGACATCGTCGGTGTCGAGCCGAGCCCGCTGTTGGTGGCCAGGGTCCGGATCCGCGATCGCAGCGGGCGTCAGGCGGTGGTGGGCGTCGTCGTCGCGGGTCTGGCACTGTTGCTGGTGATGGCCGCGCTGGCAGATGCGGTGCCCGCGCCCGTGAGCTCCGTCGTCGTTGCCGTTGGCTTCGTCGGGACCGGGGTGCTGGTGCTGCTGGGTGTCTGGTGGTGGCTGCACCACTCACGTGCCGTCGACCGGCGGATCGCTGCGACCCTGACACGGCGGGTGGCCAGTCCCTGGGCGACGGATTGGCGTGCCGTTGTCGGCACCCGGTGCCTGGCGTCGGCGGTCGTCGCCTATGGTGGCGCGCTGCTCGTCGGCGCTGTCGGGGTACTGCTGGCGGACTCACCGCTGCGACGGGCGGCTGCGGTGACGGTCTTGGCCTTCAGCGTCGTGGTGGCGTGGTTGGTGGTGGCGGCGGTGGTTGACGTGCTTCGGCGTCCCGTGCTGGCCGAGGATGCCGCGTCATTGGTCTACGACGAGCTGTTGCGCACCGAGGACGCTCGAGTGGCGCTAGGCCCAAAGGTCAACGGCGTGGTCATCATGATGGTGGTCGTCCTCGTGGCCGGACAGGGGCCGCTGGTTGCCGTCGCTCTGGCCTATCTTGGCGTCCTGTTCGTGACCAGGTTGGCCACGGGAGATGCGAGGCGGGCGGCGGGGTCGCCACTCGCCGGCACTGACGAGGTAGCGGCAACCCCGTGATCAGCGTCGAGGCCGGCTCGCCCGTGCCACCGTTCGAGCAGATCCGCGCCCAGCTCGCCCGCCTAATCAGCGACCGCACCCTGGCCGCCGGCACCCGCCTGCCCACCGTCCGCCGCCTCGCCGCCGACCTCGGCCTGGCCAACAACACCGTGGCCCGCGCCTACCGGGAGCTGGAGGTCGCCGGACTGGTCGAGCCCAAGGGCCGGGCCGGCACCTTCGTTGCCGCAACCGACGAGGCCCGGGTACGCGTACAACAAGCCGCGCACGACTACGCGTCGACCGCCACCGGTCTCGGCATCGACCTCGACGAGGCGATCCGCATCGCG